>JAFUCN010000107.1 GCA_017459665.1 Methanobrevibacter sp.
TACATAGCCATTATGAACCAGACCATGACTCAACAAGTTTAAAATAGACTAAATAGTATGGAAATCTTTTCCAGAAATGTCCTGGTGGCTGGTTCCTAATTGTTTAAAATAGACTAAATAGTATGGAAATTATTGTATAAGCTTGAAATTCTACAATAAAATCAAAGTTTAAAATAGACTAAATAGTATGGAAATTTGGAGAAAGAGAAGGAGGAGTTGAAAGAAAAATATAGTTTAAAATAGACTAAATAGTATGGGAATAATATTGATATTAATGACTTTAAAGTTATTTAAAAGAGTTTAAAATAGACTAAATAGTATGAAAATTTTGTCAAAAGTAATGTTTCCATTAGATATTATGCGTTAAAATAGACTAAATAATATGTTATCAACAAGAACTTAAATTCAAAATAAGATTTGCAGTAATTTTTTTTGAAAAATAATATTAAACTTTAACTTTATAAATTATTCCTCAAAATTAGTACAATATTGTTTTGTTTGCAAATACTATTTCAAAACAGTTAAATATGCAATCTAATAAACTATTATTCAATTAAATACTTTAATAAGTGTTTAAATTGGTTATATACAAAAAAATTAAAAAAGGTAATATAATGAAATTTGCACATTTAGCAGATACTCATTTAGGTTATCGTCAATTTGGTTTAATTGAGCGTGAAAAAGACTTTTATGAAGTATTTGAAAAGGTAATAGATAAAATAATTGAAGAAAAAGTCGATTTTGTAATACATAGTGGTGACTTGTTTGAAACTGCAAGACCGTCTCCAAATGCACTTTTAGCATTTCAAAAAGGTTTGCTTAAACTGAAAGGTGCGGGAATTCCTATGTATGCAATTGCAGGAAACCACGATGTTGTAATGCGTAAGGGTTCTATTCCGCCACAGGTAATTTTCAAAAAGTTAGGCTTAAAGGTAATCAGTCCAATCAATACAAATTACATGCATGGTGACATATTCATTGCGGGATTGCCTTATTATCCGTCATCCCAAAGCAAGGTCTTGAAATCAAAACTTTCCGAGTTGTCCAAAAAGGCAGCCAACCATGAAAAATCTATCCTAGTTCTACATCAGGGAATTGATAAATACTTCGGTTATCAGTATGAATTGGAAATAGGAGAAGTTCCAGACAACTTTAATTATTATGCAATGGGCCACATTCATAAATACATTAATGATAATTTTGGAGCGGGCAAGCTTGTCTATCCTGGTTCAGGTGAAATCTGGAAAGCCAAGGAATGGGAAGACTATCTGGAAAACGGAAAAGGTTTTGTCTTGGTTGATTTTGACGGTCCAAAACCGCTCGTTAAAAGGGTTAAAATTGATATTCCTCGTGAATTCATTAAACGATCTCTTGATTACAACAATCTTGAAAGCGGCATTGCAGGAATCAGGGAAACCATAAAGGACTTTGACAAAAAACCTATTTTGGATTTGACAATCAATAATGTTGATTCAGATACAGGAATTGTTTATGACATTATCAAGCAGGAACTTGAAGACTTGTCATTGATGATCAGACCTACATTTAACATGGTCGGTGAGGAAAGCATTGATGCGATTGTAAATCAAAACGAATCATTGGGCCCTAAGGAACTGCTGATTGAGCAGCTTAAAGGCTATGGAAACGGTGATGTAAACACTTTGGCTGTTGAACTTTATGAGTATCTCTCAAAGGACAAGACTGATGAAGCTAAAGAATTGGTAACTCAATTCTATGATGAGCATTACAGAAATGTAGATGAGGATGTTGAATTCAAAACTGAAGAAGTTGAAAATGAAGATGCTCCGGCAGAGGAATCCGGAGACATTCAAGTTACATTTAACGAGGTTTTAAAATGATTTTCACAAGATTAAGACTAAATAACTTCAAATCTCATGAAAGCACTATCATTAATTTTGATAAGGGAATAAGTGTTATTGTTGGTGAAAACGGTGCTGGAAAATCAACTATTCTTGAAGGAATCAGTTTTGCCTTATTCAAACAGCACACTGCTAAAAAAATTGATGATTTGGTAAGGAATAATGCACCATCAATGTTGGTTGAATTGGAATTCAATTCTAATGGCAGACAATATAAGGTCATTCGTGAGAAAAAGTCTGCTCTAAAATCATCTATCTATAAGAAAACCTCTCAAGACAGCGGTTACGTTCACATCTGCAGCGGTGATAAGGAAGTAGCCAATGAAATTCGCCAGATTTTAGACATAGATTCAGATTTGTTCTTAAATGCAATCTATATCAGACAGGGTGAAATTGCAGAACTTGTTGACAAGACTCCTGCTGAGAAAAAACAATTGATTGGTAAGCTATTGGGCATAGATTCTCTTGAAAAGTCCTGGAAGAACTTGTTGCCTTTAATCAATGATTATGAAAATCAGCTGTCTGAACTTAAGGGTAAACTTTTCAATTCAACTGAACTGATTGAGGAAAGAGATAAGAAACGTGCTGAATTGAATACTCTTAAAGAGAGAGGTCATGAACTTGAAGAGCAAATTGAAGAGGTAAATGTGTTCTTAAAGGAAATATCTGAAAGCAAAAGAAACATGGAACGTGAAAAGGAAATTCATGACAGCCATGTAAATAACTTGGATATTGAAGAGAAAACATTAGCCAAACTTGAAGAGGACAAGAGGGCTGTTCAGGATAATTTGGATAAGATTCGTGAAGCCGAAGAGCAAATAGAAAGGCTTGAGAAATTTGTTTCTAAACTTGATGTTTATCTTGA
The DNA here is from genome assembly GCA_017459665.1 of Methanobrevibacter sp. Classification (GTDB taxonomy): domain Archaea; phylum Methanobacteriota; class Methanobacteria; order Methanobacteriales; family Methanobacteriaceae; genus Methanocatella. The sequence continues at coordinate 2,746 of JAFUCN010000107.1, forward strand.
TTTCGAAAAATCAGTTACAAGCATTCAAAACTTAAAGGAATCCGAAAAGGAAATTGAAGATAAACTGGATTCCATAGCCCAACAGAAAGAAATTGTGGCAAACAAAAAAGAGGACTACAACAACTTCCTGGCTTCTGATGAAGAAATAACTAAACTGAATAATCAGAAACTCAATTTCGAAACAGAATTGGCAGGAATGGCAAAACTTGAAAAGGACAAAAAATCTCTTTTAGTGGATATTGAAAATGAAAGAAACGATATTGAAGACTTTTTCTCAAGGTCAAAAGATAAGCTGGATGATGAAGGCCTAAAACAGGATGTCCTTGCAAAAATCGATGACTTTAATCACCTAGAAGAGGCAACCAATGGCTTTTTGGATGAGATATCAATTAAAATTAAAGATCTTGGAAAGGAAATCATATCTAAAAATGAAGAGATTGTCGTATTCAAACAGAATATCAAAGCCAGTGAAAAGCCTTTGGAAGAACTTGAGGACGTTGACAATAAGTGTCCGGTCTGTCAATCTGACATCAGTTCCTATAAGAAAAAGGAATTGGTGAAAGAATATAGGGCCAATATCTCAGATAATAAGAATGCAATTGCTGAAAATGAAGAGACTGTTCGTCTTTTAACTAAAAACAAGGAAAGCTTTGAAGGCAAACATGAAAGAATCCTGGAGCTATCTAAAAATATCATTGAATACAAGCAGAAGTTCAACCAGCTTCAAAGTGAACTCGTCAAATTAAGTAAAATCGATGAGGAACTTGAAGGCAAGGAATACATCAGCAATAAGTTAGGTGAGATTATACTTGTTATTGCAAATAAGAAAACCGATAGGGAATCCTATAAGGAATCTTATGATGCATACAATCAGGCCAAAGGTGCTTTGGAAGTTTTAGGTAGTGAAACTGAAGCCCAGTATAAACTAAAACAGGTTAAAAATGAAATAGATAATCATGTAACAAACATCAAATTGGCCATTGACCAGGATCCTCACTTAAGCGGAGACATAAGTGCTTCAGAGCTTCAAAATCGTATTTCCGATTTGAAACAGAAAAATGAGGAATTCAACCAGCTTAAAGGTTTTGTTCAAAATAAGAATAATTACATGACTCAGCTTGATTCTGTTAAAGAGGATATTGGAATGTCCATTAATCAGATTGACATTCTTAAAAATAAACTTGAAGCTTCAGCATATGATGAAAACAAGTATGAGCAAATCATTTTCAAAAATGAACGCTATGAAAGAAGGCAATCAACATTCAATGAGGAGTTATCAGAACTTAAGGGAAGAGCACGCATTTCAATTGCAAATCTCAAGGATTTAAATGCGAAAATTGAAACTGCAGAGAAATTCCAGCAAGAGTTCAATGATGTTTCAGACTATATTAATCTGTTGACTCATATCAGAAACTTGTACAGCAGAAACGGTATCCAAAAAGATTTAAGGAATATTTCAAGGCCTTTAATCCAAAAATACACTAAGGAATTCTTCAATGAGTTTAACTTCAACTACTCTGATTTGACTTTGGATGATGAGTATGATGTGACTGTTTATGGTCCTGAAGGTGAATCATCAATGAGTATGGTCAGTGGTGGTGAAAAAATTGCCATTGCTCTTGCTTTAAGGCTGGGTATAACTCAGGCCATGGCTAATGGTGAATTGGATACTATTTTATTGGATGAGCCTACAATTCATTTGGATGCATCAAGAAGACATGAATTGATTAATCTGTTAAAAGACATGACTTTGCTTCCTCAAATGATTATTGTAACTCACGAAGCTCAGTTGGAAAACGCCGCTGACAATTTGATAAAAGTAGAAAAAGAAAATGGTATTTCAAAAGTTGTAATGTAATATACATTACACTTTATTTTTTTACATGGTTTCGGGTGCGTCTTTAACAGCATCGATGATGCAGTTTGCGTTCCATCCAACGATGGTTGCTGCTTTTTCTTCAAGGATTTCCGGAACTTCTTCAAGGTCAAGTGGCCTTACCAAAACGATTGGAATTTCGTATTTTTCACTTGCTTTTAATAAATCTTCAAAAATTTCCTTATTTTCTTTATAAAGACCTGCAAGCATGATGATTCTATCTACTTTTTCATAAAATGCATCTCCTGCATGAGCATATGATCCGGATACTGATTCTTTCCATAAAAAGTCAACTTTGGAGTATAGTTTTTCTGTAAACTGACCGTATTCATTTTTTAAGTCTGTCCCTTTGGTAATGATCAGATTATAAATTTTATCGTCTCTTTCATCTTCAAACATTTAATCACCTTGCTTTAATTATAATCATTATAATATTAAAATCATTTGTTTTTCAAAATCTTTATTAATTCTAAAATTTAAGATTATAATAGAATTATTTAAGGAATTATTATATGAAAGCAGCTGTAATCGGATTAGGTGTTGAAGGAAAAAAGGCAGTAAACTCCCTTTTAAGACACGGATGGGAAGTTTATGCCACTGATTTGAATATTAATGTTAATTTGGAAGGTTTGGATTTGCCAAGATTATCAATGAATATGATTGATGAAAAACAAACTGTTTCCATTGTCGGAGAAAATATAACTGTTGATTTGGGTTTTACAAATTCATATGCTATTGAGGAATGCGATGCAATAGCCATGAGTCCCAGCATGTTTGGAGGGACATTTGCAACAAGACTGCTTGAAGAAGGTGACTTGTTAAGTGATGTTTTAACTAAACACAAGGACATATTCACAATAGGAATAACCGGAACAAACGGTAAAACCACTACTGTTCATATGATTAAGGAGATTTTGGAAAGTGCCGGCAAAAAGGTTTTAGTCGGCGGAAACGGTGGCGGAGGATTTTCAGGTTATTATGATTTAATTTTGGAAGCTAATGAAGGCGACTGGGACATATTGCTTGTTGAAGTATGTGACATGACTCTTGATTTTGCAAAATACTGTTTTGATTTTGATGTGATTGGACTTACCAATATAGGCAATGACCATATGGATGTTCACAAAACCATTGCAAACTATAAGAACTCTTTAGTGAGATTCTTTGCAGATACAACCATATTTACAGCATTTAATCAGGATTTCAATTCTGATTTTAAAGAGTCTGCTAGCAAAACTATTCCTTATTTTGAATATCAGGATGAACTGCAGCTGTTCGGAAAATTCAATCTGCTCAATGCAGGTTTGGCAACTGCAATAACAAGGGAGCTTAAAGTTTCAAAGGATGTTGTTAGGTCTACTCTAAAAGAATTTAAAGCAGTTGAAGGTAGAATGGATGTTTATAAGATTAATGATGCTGATGTTTATGTTGGAAAAACAGATAATTCAGACGCTTTAGCATCAATCCTTTCAGAAAAAGACTTTTATGCAATATTTATCGGAACTCCAAGACATAATGAGGAGCATAGGCTTGATATTTTGGATGTTGCCGTTAAGTACAATCCTGAGGTTATTGTATTGTTCCCTGGTCTAGATGACACTTTAGATATTGCTATTTATAGGCTAAACTCGTTAGGTTATAGGGGTAATATCATTACTGTTAATTCTCTTGACCAGATTATAGAACTGGTTGCCGAGTATTCTCATGAAGAAGCAATCTTAATTGGTGGAAATGGTCAGGACACTATTATTGATATTCAGGAAAGAATTAAACTGATTTCAGAGAAGTTATAAATTAAAGTAATCTATATATATTAGGTTAACTAAAAATATATTATTATTGTTATTATTAGGTGTATTAAATGAGTCGTAGTTGGAGAAAAATATCTTTTGCAATTATTTTAGCTTTAATCTTATTATGCGCAGCTTTAATAGTTATTAATTCTGCTAACAGTACACCATTAACAGCACAGCAAGTTTCAGATGAATATAATCTTCCAATCGGACAGTCCATGTTTGAAGGCGATTCAATTTTAGGTCAGAATAATCCTGCCGAAGTTTCTCTCTTGTCTAACTTTGGTTATATTGCCCATCAAATTCAGGCATTTGATTTGCAGGGAATATTATTGACTTTATCTACAGGAATTGTTCCTTTTGACTTTACCGCTGTTTCCAGTGAAGGTATAGATTCCTATGGAAATGTTGTTGATGTTGATGGACCTGGATTTTTAACTATGGAAGATGGAAAATTAGCTGTCAAATCCCCTGATCATTATGTGTGGGGTTACAGTACTCCTTATACTTGGTTGGAGAGAACTGAAGAGGGAGTAAATATTGTTGAAAATGGAACTGTAGTAAAATCAGTCCCTGTTGACCAAATTAAATACTTAAATTATAGTAATGATTACTATAACAATGAAACTATTGTCAACTGGTATAATTATGATTCCGCAGTCGGTTCTACATTCACTCTTGAAAAGGGAATTACCAGTTTTGCCGATGGAAGAAGTGACATCTCTTCAAGTGAAGTTCCAATAATCTTTGGAAAAGACGTAGTTGATTATGCAGCAGAATATCCAACAGGATCTCCAATATTATTATACTCTGGAAACTACACAGAACAGGATGGTGAAACTTACGGTACTTCATTGGGTTCACACCCGGAATATGGTGACGGTACCAGGGAGATTAATGCAAGGCAATTCGTTGAAGCATGGAACGGAACCATTATCCCACCTAACTCAACCAGCAGTGGTAAGGATTATGTCTACTTTGAATCTGCATCTGATTCTGAAGCACCTGGTGGAAGTGCAGCACACGGTGTATGTCCTCCGGCTAGAGCTTTAAGAGCAGCGGTTACTGGTGAAGGATTAGGCTTGCCTACTGGTATGAGCTGGGATGAAAATGCTGTTTTATTCGGATATAATCCGGCACATGATATTACCGTTACAAATACTCATGACTATCCTATTAAAATCAACATGTGGACTGAAGGATCAGGAACTGGTATGGGTATTTATGCAAAAATAACAAGATATATTCCTGATGAGTGAATATATCAACTTTTTTTCTTTTTATGTCAATTTCAACTATTATCACTGCAGCCGGAAAAAATTCCAGAATGAGAAAAGATCAGATTTCTCTAAACATCGAAGTTAAAAACAAACTCATTTTACCTTTTGAAAATAAGACTGTCATAGAGACAACAATTGACAATGCATTATCCGCAAATGTGGATGAATGTATTGTTGTACTCGGACATTATTCCAGTGAAATAAAAGAAGCTATCTGCGATAATTATAAAGACTCTGTAAAATTTATCCAAAACAATCCGGTTGATGTAGGTCTATCAACTTCACTTTTCAATGGTCTTTCAAATATCGATTCCGATTTTGCATTATGCGTAACCGGTGACCAGCCTACCGTTTCAACTGACACATTTAATAAGATGATATCTGTAATGGAAAAATGTGACAATCCTTATAAAACAATATCTGTCTTAAGAAGACGCAAAACAGGATTTTTGGATACTGCTGAAGGTTTGGGAATGCCTTTTGTTGCACCTCGCTTGAATATGATGAAATATCTTGAAAATGAGGATGACAATTTAAATCCAATACTCAGGAAAATGTTTGATGACGGATTTACATTTTATGGGGTAAAAGAAAAAAATAAAAAAGAGTTATTGAATATTAATCATTACGATGATTATCTACAACTCTTAGATTGATTTTAAACCTTCGATAACTTCTTCAATTTTAGCTTTACTGATACCGACGGTCATTTCATTGTCTTTAATGTCAGCTGCTTTTCTGGAACCGTCACAGCCTAAAGTGAAGTTTATACCATCTGCAAGATATGGATTAGCGAATGCATCACCGCATAAAGATTGGATACCTGCAAATGATGGTGTGATTTTTTCTCCGGTTTCATAAACGATACTTTGAGCAAGCAACATTCCGCCAACAGGTTCAGTTATTATTTGGATAATGTCAGCTTCAAAATCAGCTTCATCCAATGGTGCATAAACAATTCCCCAACTGATGTCTTTGATGATTGAAAGTTTGTCAGTTAGGTTTTTTGCAGTTTCCAAATCTTTGAATCTGCCTAATGAGAAGTATTTTTCACCGTTTGCTAATTTTTCAGGCATGTCTCTAAGTCCGATAGCTCCTGCTCCACCTAAACACATTTGTTGGTCAATGTTTGAGTAGAATTTAGAACCTAGGGAAGCTTTTCTAACCATTTCACAGTGTCTGATTTTTTCATCAATCAAATCGTAACCTTCAGGCAAATCTTCTTCGGTTTTGATTAGTTTCATAGCTACTGGTTTAGCGTCAAGTTTAACCTTGCTTTCGATAATTTCGCAGTATTTTTTGTTTTTCTCCAAATTACTCATAAAAATCGCCTAATATTATATTTGTATTAAGGAATTTTAAAGTCTTTTGTTTTAACACTGTTATTTTGACAAAATGTCCTAAAATCACAAGCACTGCAGGTTCTCTCATCAGAATCTGCCTTCCAGGCCTCCTGACTTTTACAGCCTTTCATCTCTTTGATTAGGGAATCTTCGATATTTGCAACTACGCTGTCAAACTTTAAAAGTGCAGTA
>JAFUCN010000108.1 GCA_017459665.1 Methanobrevibacter sp.
ATACAAAAAACAAGAAAAATACTAAAGAAACCAAACAAAAATCTAAAACCCCATCAAAAACTGGGCAACAAGAACTTGAAATAGAAGAAAAACAAACGCATACAACGCTAGATTCATTTCAATAAATCTAGCACCCTATAGATTTATATGAAAAATATTTTTCAAAGAGCCCTATAAGTATACAATATTTTAATCTTATTTGGAAACATAACATCTCAACATCACCCATAGACAAAATATACCATAAGTTTTTTAAAAACATTTAACTACTCCAAAACATTAAACATTATTAAACTTATCAAGATAAGTTTTAAAATCATGAGACAAAAAAATAATTTACAGAAAAGGTGAATTTAATGTATGATATTTTATGGGCTGCATGGCCATGGATAGGATTCGGAATGGGAATAATTTTAATTATACAGCTTTTATTTAGAGACAACTTAAGAAGCAACACTAACGTTTCAAGACTTAAAGACCCAACATGGCTTTCCTGGGCAATGGCAGCAGCATACCTGATTCACGTTTCTGAAGAATACGGAATATACTTTGCAAACGGACAGTACATACTAATCCAGAATTTCATCGACACAGGACTGTTTTCCCTGTTCGGCCAGATACCACTGTTCTTCTTTCCGATGGTCAACATATCCCTTACATGGATTGCATTTCCGGCAGCTGCAATAATATCCAAAAAACATCCAGTAATCGGACTTTCAACACTTGGGTTCGTTCTTGTAAACGGGCTGACACATATGGGAGCCATGATAAACGGAGGCAATTTCATGGGTGGTGCAACCGGAATATTCATATTCCTGCCACTCTTCATATGGACATTCTATGCATGCTCAAAATACAATCTACTTCCAAAAAAAGGACTGATAATTGCAGCTGCAAGCGGTGTTGTCGGCCACATCGGACTCTTCGGACTCTACATTATTAACAAATTCTGCGGAAGCATGGTGCTTGTTCCTTCAATAATAATAGTGGCATTCCTCTCAATGATAGTCGCATGGATTCTATGCAGAGTATTAAACGTGGATGACACAAAAAAGGTGAGCTCATGAAACATTTGGAAATAATAGAAAATATGGAAACTATCCCCATTTATCCTGCATTATCTCTGATTACAAAAGGCCACAACACTTTCTTTGATGAGAAACTAAAAGAAACAGGCGTAAGTGCAGCCGAACTGCCTTATCTTATTAGAATATATGTTGACAGCAATAAGCTGACCCAAAGGGACTTGTGCGATTTGTTTTTTGTATCCGAACCGGTTGTTGCAAGAACCCTGAAGAATCTAGAAAAGAAAGGATTTGTCATAAGAAAAAAAGATCCAAAAAACAAGACAAGGAAATTATTGTCCCTGACAGACAAGGGAGTTGAAATCAGCAAAAGAATGTTTGACATGAACGATGAATGGGAAAAGACCATTTTAAAAGGCTTGACAACCGAAGAGATTGAAAGCTTTAAAAAGACAATACAGAAAATAACATTAAATACAATAAAGATTTAGAAAGAATTGAGATGATAAGATACAACTGGTTGGTTTGATGGTATTTTATTCCTTATTGAATCATCATAACTCTAATCTTTGGCTGAGATAGATTTTTAATGATTTTAAGTGTGATGGCGCTTCACATCGTCAATAATTGGATAAATAAGTAGTCCCGAGCGGGGTCGAACCGCTGTCTTTGGGTCCAGGGCCCAAAAGGATTGCCGCTACCCTACGGGACTATGCAATTATTTATAGAAATCATAATATATAAATTAACTTCTAAAAAAATAGATTAACGAGATAATCAATATTATCTCAAGTTTCCATAAACTCTCTTTAAATAATCATTAATTAGGAATTACAGTCACGTTTGCCTCATAGGTGCAAGCCCGATACTTATCATCACCACCAAATGAGAAATCGCCGTAATAATTATCGTTACCAGCATCCGGAAGATATTGGGCGTTTTCTATAATGAATCCACCATCCTCGTTTGTTACAACATCTACAAGGGTTCCCAATTCATAACCCGGTTGGTGATAAACGATAGTTTTGTTTGCAACACCGTTTCCATAAGAGTCCATAAGCATTCCTGCAAATGATTCCCCTTCCTGAACTTCTGTCTGGTTAATGATAATAACGGTAGCTACATCATTGTTGAACTGAAACCAGAATACTCCCAAACTGATTACTAAAGCAATTAATATGATTATTAGATAATAACTTTGTTTTTCCATTTAATCACCTTATTAACATATTGGAAAACAAATCAAATAAAGTTAACTTTTAAGTTTTACCTGAACCTTTTCACTTTCAAGTTCTTTAATTGCTCCGCGAGCAACCCACTTGCTTGCTTTGTTGTCAATTTCCATGATTTCATAAGCAAGTTCAAGTGCCTTTCTATTATTTTCCATGTCAATTTTGCCGATTTGCCTTATTGCCCAATTGACAGATTTCTTTACGAAATTACGGTTGTCCTTTGAACCTTCTTTAATTATTTCAAAATATTTATCAAAATCCAAATTTTTGTTGTGAACTGCAAGAACAGCAATTAAGCTGAAAGCTGTCCTTTTGACAAATTCTTCATCGGAATTGCACCAAATAAAAATATTGTCAAAGGCTTCTGGAATGAATCTCAAAAGATTAATGCATGCCTGGTCAACCAAGTCCCAGGAATAGAATGCGTGAACCCAATCGTTCAACTGTTTGGAATCTACCTTATCGGACTCTTCCACAAGTGTTGCCAGAAGATATGTCTCATGATAGCCATGATTCCAGAGTTTTAATGCCAAATCATGATTCTTGTCACTCTCTTTAGCAATCTTTCTAATCTGAGGCAGTCTCAAACCATAGCTTTTAACGTATTGAATGCCGAACCTTTTCATGTTTTTGGCAAAATCAACATCAGATGATTCCTCAAATTCATTGATAATCTGATTAAATTCCATTTTAATCATTTAAAATAGCCTGGCGGACTTTATCAACTGCAATTTCCTTTTTAGCAGGAAAAGCAGCAATTTTCACTTTAAGATGAATTGAATCGCCTGAGTCCTTAATGGTCCAGATTTCATCTAGAGCGTCTTTTTTATCAAACCTTAAAAACCAGTTTCCCTTTTCATCGATTTTACGCTCCAAATCATCATTTAATTTTTCCAAATCTGTCCACTCAAGAAGTGTATTAAAAAAAGTCTTTGTGAATCGTTTTTTAGAAACAATTCCGGATAAGATTATTATCTTGTCTTCAAGTAATCCTTCAGCCTCTTCCGCTTCGATTTCGGCTTCAGGTAAAATATTTAAAATAGCCTGTGAGATTTCATCTATATCCTCATCCTTATAAACGAAAGCTCTGAATTTAATGTTGTGAATCATTTAAATCAAAAAAAGAAAAAAATATGAAGAAAAATTAAATTTTTCTTCTTCTAGCTTGTTCAGATCCTTTTCCTTTAGATTTGATTCCACGTCCTTTATTACCAGCACTGGTTAAGCCTCTTAAAGCTCTGTTAGTGTGTTTTTTGGAACAAATCCAATTAATCTTTTTATCGTTAATGATAGAAGGACTGTTAGGATCTACTAAAATTACTTCGTAATATTTATGTTTTCCGGTAGACCATACCCAGTAAGAGTTTAATACTTCCATGTTAGGGTATTTTTTAGCTACACGTTCTTCAGCAATTCTTTGAATAGATTTTGCTTGGGTAATTTTATTTACACCCATTCTTTTAGGTTTACGACCATTGAAGTGACGGGTTTTTCTCCTTCCACCACGTCTTACTCTGGCTCTTACTACAACGAAACCTTTTTTAGCTCTGTAACCTAAACTTCTAGCTCTATCGAGCCTAGTAGGTCTGTCAATTCTTTGAACTGCTTTTTGATTTTTCCATTTAGGAGCTCTTTGCCACATGAGTTCACGTACGTAGGACTCATCTGGGTTTTTCCATGCGTCTCTAATATATTTATACATAAATTAACACCTTTTTGTTCAGCCACTAGGGCCACATCCATATGGGAAATTATCCCAAAAAAAGTAATTTAAAACTGCTATAAAATAACAGTAATCAAATATTTGTTTTATGTATTTATAAAGGTATCGCAGAAAATTGGATTTTCAGCAATGAAAAATATGAAATTTAAAATTACAAACCATATTTTTCTAAGAATTTATTTAGATGTTTTCTCCTATCACAGATATCCTCATCAGATATTCCTTCAGGCCTCTCCATATCAAAATGATATTCAGCAGGATACATTGGAATCCCACAACATTTCTGAACATGACCCCAACCATTTCTCTGATTAACTTCTTCAGACATTTAATCATACTCCTTTTTAATCAAAATTAACTCATTGCCATTTAAGTTTTTATCCAAACTCCATAATAAATAATTGCTTATAACATTTTCTACAATAATATCCACATCACCTTCATCGTGCCCTAATTTAATTATATGCACCATCTTATTAATATCCACACCCAAAAGGAATTGAAAATTAAGTCTAAGAGATTTATCCACAGATCCTTTAAATTCAACAATCCACATGGCACCAACTGAAGTAATAATCTCATAATCCTCAAATCCATTTTCCAATATATCAAAATTTTCTGGAGAAGGAAATGAATAGTAACCCCCAGTATGAGAGTGAATCGAAGCTATATTTCTACCCTGAAAATGAACACTATTATAGTCCCCACCACAATGTCCTTTTCTACCTTTCCAGCAATATATTACATCGCCAGTTTTGTAATCAAAGTACATCATCCATTCAACTTTCTCATTAACTGTTTTTCGTCTAAACTCATCAACCAATCTGCATGCTTCATCACAAAAATCAGAAGGCAAATCCTCAGGATTTACAGGTTTAATCGTCCAGTCAACTTCCAACCTTTGATACTCTAAAAAGTCTTCATCATTATAGGCTTTGCCAGAACTAGGTAAAACCAATCCACCATTACTATCGTTTAATAATTCTCTAAAACTTTCCAATGAAACAAGTGAAAGTAAAAATTGAATTATCAGAAAATAACTTTTTTTAAGATTACTCAAATTCATAATCTTATATTAACTAATAAAGTATATAAATCATTTAGTTTTCAAAAATAATAATTTTATGAGCTTAAATCAATATTTCAAGCTCAAAGCAATATTACGAAGTGAAAGCAATTTTACGAATCATCTACAATAACTTTTTCATTGCATCCTCAAACTTGTCAGTGATGGCTTCCCAGTCATTGGCTTTAACATATTCACGGGCAGTGCTTGCAATTTCATCATATTTGCCAGATGATAAAATCCCCTCAACAGTTTCCAAAACCTCAGTGGCATCCCGAATATATTCTATTCCGTTTCCATATCCAAATTCCTTTGAAATTCCAGGAAGTTCAGAAGCAATGACCACTTTCTTCATTGCGAGATACTCGTAAATTTTGATTGGAACAATATCCTGCATTATCGGCTCATCGATGTGTGCCGGCAACAGACAGAAGTCAGCGGATGCCAAAAATTCCGGAATCTTTTCAAAGGGCTGCTTTCCGGTTAAAATCAGCTGGTCTTCAAGACCATATTCATCCCTGATTTGACACATCTCGTCAAATGCATCACCATCTCCAACGACTAAAATCTTATAGTTTGGATATTTGTCCTTGTTTTCACCTAGATGTCTTGCAAGTTCCTTCATTCCGGCAAACTCATATATCCAACCCATAAAAAACAGCACAATATCATCTTTTGCAATTCCATATTCTGCACGGATTGCTGAGTCATCCAAATCAGGATCATAACTGTTAAGATCAATTCCAGCATCAATCAAGATTGTTGATTCCGGCTTTGCACCTACGCTGTATGCGAATTCGGATAATTTTTTATTGATTGTAATTACCAAATCAGCGTTTCTAATGGTTTTTTCTGTAAATAGCTGACCCAGTTTCTGGAATGCCTTTTCTGGAATCAGTGCGTAAATCACATCAATGAAGTAATATACAAATGGAATGTTATGTTTTCTTGCAATTCTTGATGCATTGTATGAGTTTAAAATACCCAATGCGAGAATCACATCCGGTTTGAACTCTTCAACCTGATGTTCGATTTCACTTTTATGTGTAAAAAACAGAGTTGCATAGTTTAAGCCTTTAATTTTGATAAACCCTGGCCTTATAACATCTATGTTTGCTCCGGATTTGATTTTACTTACGTTTTCATGAATTTCCTTGTGATAAATCAAACCTGAATCATCATCGTTTGGCCAGTCAATAGGATAATCTATGACTCTTATTTCATGACCCCTAATTGCCATTCTCTCCATCAGGTGATGCTGCTGGTGGGGGTTTCTCTCCAACCAGTCTGATTCCTGTACAACCAATATTTTCATAAAGCATTATTTGTCATTAAATAAATATATAACTTTCTTAAAACAGATTAGTTAATATGAAAATGCCTGATGAACTTGATTCAAAATTATTGGCTCCCTGCGGAATAAACTGTATCAGCTGTGAGAAATACCAGAATCCATGTGCAGGTTGTTTAATAAGCGATGACGGCAAAAGCAAAGCCAGCTTAAAGTGCAAAATTAAAGCCTGTTTTGATTCCAAGAATTTCAGCTATTGCGGCAGATGCAGTGAATTTCCATGTCCCTTAATGAAAAAGCACTCTAAAAAATACATTAAAAGGCATGATTTGGATACTTTAAGTTCAGCCAAAAGGATAAAGACTACAGGTATCGGACGCATGATGAGTCAGGATCGTGAAAGATGGTTGTGTCCTGAGTGTGGAGGGGTTGTGAAATTCCAGACAAAAGCCTGTAGCGAGTGCGGATTTAAAGTTGATTAGATGGAATAGTTGATTAATTATTTTTGTGTTTAATTTTATATCTACTATTTTTATTGTTTGAATATTTGATTTAAAATAAGTTTATTTGAAAAATACTTTTAAATTTTATTGCAGTATATATGGAAAAATAAAAAAAAGAATAAATATGTAAAAAACATATTTATTTAAATTGGAATTTCGCTTGCATCAAGGATTTTAGACATTTCAACTTCAAAAATTCTGTTTTCATCTTTTAGAGAACCAATAGATATCTTAATTTCATTGGTTGAATTTGTGAAGTATTGAGCGTCAAAACCAAAGCTTCCAACACCATTGATTACGTTAAATACAACTTCAGTATCATTGTTTAATGTTGCATACATTTCAAATACAGGAATGTTGGATGCAATTTCCCCGTTTTTATAGAAAGTGATTGAATAATTTCCAGGTGCGATGCATTCTATCTCTTTAAATGCAATTCCGGAAGTGTTGATTCTTGGACACATTGTTCCATAACCTACAACACCTGTTTCAACGTCCCATTTGACAATCTGGTTTTTACCATACCAGTTTAGACCAATGTTTAGTCTTAAGGATTCATTCCACTCTCCTGCACCGTAAATTCCACCAGGATTTGCACTTAGCTCACCTAGAATCATCATGCTTGGGCCTCTTGCATTTCTATAAATTGCATTGTCTGTTACGACCGGTTCTACTGCATTTTGCGCAAGGTCATAACCTGCATTAAATCTTATACCTTCCAGCACATTGTCAGAAATGAGATTACTGGTTATTTCTATACCTGTACTGAAATTTGAATCAATTGAAATTCCCATATGGTTCCATGTGATATTGTTATTTGTTATTTTAACATCAACGGCGGAATTGTTTAGGAATATTCCGTATCCTCTTGGTCCTTCAGGAACAAGATTTGTATACAATCCTATGCTGTCAACAATTGTATTGTTGTCTATTTGAGTGTTTGAAACTCCAAATCCATATTTGATTCCATAATTGTTTTCTTTTAGGATATTCTTACTGATTAATATGTTTGAAGAATCAGATGCGAATAATCCGCTTTCAAATTCCTTAATTTCATTGCTTATGACATTGATGTTGGTGGAATTTATGATGATTATTCCATAGCCCGGAAGTGGAACAGTACTTTCAAGATAAGCCTGCAGATTGGATTCATCCAACTGATTTGAGATGGAATTGTTCAATATATTGGCCTTTGATGAATTTATGATTTTAATTCCCACATTTTCATGAGCAATGATTGAAAAGTTGGTAATGTTCACATCAGATGCATTGATAGTAAATACTGCATTATCAACACCAGTTAGAGTTGTCTTATTTGAAGAATAGATATTTAAGCTTTTTTCGACATTTAATGAAATGTCTGAATAGCTGTTACCTAAAAATTCTATATTAGATCCTGCATCTGATGAATCCAAAACACGTTGAATCTCACTGTTCGGCAAGTTTTCATCAATCAGAACTGCATTGGTGTTGTTTGAAATTTTAATTTGATTTTCAACACTGCTTTCGATGAATTGATCTGTACCGATGAATTCTGTGATTACACTAAATACTGTGGCATTCTGATGAGCCAAATTGATTTTTGCCTGACCATTTGCATCAGTCAGTTGGGTAGAACTCTGATTTAAGAATGTAAATGTGATATTCTGATTTTCCAATGCATTGCCTTTTGAGTCTTTTAATGTTACGGCAAACTCCTGAGCGGAATCTTTGGAAAATGTTTTATTGTATCCAATGATTTCGGTTGCCAATTTAGCAACACTTATAGTTCCGGAAGCTTTGGATGCACCATAAATAGTGTTTCCACCATAGTTTACAACAACAGAATAATCTTTTTCCTCTGCTAAATTGAAATTTAAGCTAATTTGACCATTGTTACTGGTAGTTTTCGTGTAAGTAATACCATTAAGCTGAACTGTTACTTTCTGACTGGCTAAAACCTTATTATTTGAATCTTTTAATGTTGCAGTATAAACACCCTCAGTTTTTGGAGTTATCTCCATGTTAGGTGCAGTTAATGAAGTAGATGTTTTGGCCACTTTGATGCTACCGCTAGCTGAAGCCTTTTTATATATCTTGCTTCCCTTATAGCTTGCAGTAACCTTATAAGTTTTCAAACTGGAGAATTTGACTTTAACGGTAACCTTACCTTTACTATTTGTCATTTTAGTGTAAGTTTTACCGTTGATTTTAACTGTTACTTTCTGTTTAGCTATTCCTTTGCCGTTTCCATCACTTAAAGTTACTGTGTATGATTTTGAAGTTTTTGGAGTTATTGTGACTTTAGGAACTGTTAGTTTAGAAGTTTTTGATGAATATTTCACTTTAATAGTTTTAGTAACTTTACTTGCTTTGTATTTATTAGTGGCTTTGAAATTGATTGTTATCTTATATGATTTGGATTTTGTGAATTTTAATTTTAAGGTTGCCTGACCTTTAGAATTTGTTTTTTTATTGTAAGTTTTTCCATTCACTTTAAAAGTAACTTTTTGATAAGCCAGTGCTTTACCGTTTCCATCTTTTAAGGTAATTACATAGTTTTCAGCCATTTTCGGAATCATATTAACATTAGATGCAACAATTTTGGTTGAATCCTTTTTAACAGTTATTTTGGCCTGAGCAGAACTTGGATCATAGTCATCATTTCCGTTGAATGTTGCAGTAACTGTATAGGTTCCCTCTTTTTGTGATATCTTAATTTTGGCCTGACCGTTCACGTCAGTATTTGCATTGATTATTTTTGAATTGATACTAAATGAAACAACAGCGCCATTAATTGCAGATCCATTAACATCCTTTAAAGTTGCTGTGAAATATGCGTTGGATGACGGATATGTAGTCATGTCTGAAACGGTCAATGTAGACGGAACTATTACTCCCGGAATATTTGAATCATCAATAGCCAATGTTCTGTAATAATCAGTTTTTAAGACTGTGTATGGAGTTGGAACGGTTGCAGTGACTACATTTCCGGTTGCATTGAACTCATCGACTGTAAATCTGACAGTAGCGGTTCCGTTTTTCATCATGACAATCTTGTAAAGGTCCCCTTCCTGAGGAGTTGCCTGATTATTGTTTTTGTTCAAGTAAAATGTGACCGGAACAGAACTTAAGTCTTTTGCGATTTCACCGTTTTCATTGACAATTGAAATGGAGTATACTCCTTTTGATGACTGTGTGATGTTGCTTAATTGCAGTTCATAATTACCACTGTCCATCCATGCTTTAGGACCATATGTATAATATATTACCGGACAGGTCACGTATTCATCTATTTCAAAGACATAACCTAAAAATACTGCATTTTTAATCTCATCATAATCTCCGTTATTTGAGCCTACATAATTATAGACATCATTTACAGCATCATAAGTGTAACTGCCCAAATTAGCCCCCATATATTTGAATTCATTATTATAAACAGGCCTTTCCTTATGACCAATCATATAGTTGTTATTTACTTCCTGAAGCTTTTCTCCACCTTTAACGGCAAGATTTCTGGTACGGTAATCATCATAGATTTCATACAATGAATTTTTATAAAAGAAGTTTCCGTTTATAACGACTCTTGTAATTTCACAGTTTACATAAACTCCAAACCTATTTTCTGCAATATAATTGCTTAAGACATATTCATATTTGGCGGAAGTTGAATTTACACCTGCAAGCTTGTTGCTGGTGATATTGTTGGAGATAATATTAGTGTTTGAAGATCCGCTTTGAATATTAATGCCTGCAACATTATTTGAGTATATGTTATTTTCTGTTATCTGTGAGTTTGTTGAACCTACGATAATTATCCCATTGTCATTATTCCTTATAGTTGAATTTTTAACAGTAACCTTATCAGAATTGACAATATTAATACCATTTACAGAGTTAAAGACTTCAACATTTTCAATCTGAACATTTTTTGTACTTTCAAGCCTTATTGCATCGGCCATCTTTTTTGTGTTGATTGTGCAGTTGCGAATAACAACGTTTGACGCACCATTGACTAAAACACCATAGTCACTACTTTCACCATACATGCTTTGGTCAGCTAATGTAAATCCATCCAAAACAGACCCGCTGGCTTTAGATGTGAAATAGAATATGCCCACATGGCCTGAAGTGGCAGTAGATGTACATGGAGTCATTGTTGTTCCAACAGTGGATATGATAGTCAACTGTTTGTCAACGATTATATGGCAGTGCTGATAGCTTTTTCCGTTGATAATTATTGTATCTCCAGAACTGGCACTGTCGATTGCGTTTTTGATTGTTTTACTAGTCATTTCGTTGTTCGGTTCTCCGTCTTGAGATGGAACTTCCTCAACAACGATGACATTTCCGCTTAATAGATTATCTGATGACTGTGAAATTGCTTGAATATCATCAGATAAATCATCACTTAATAATCCCGTATTATTAAAATTATCCGCATCTGCAGCGCAAACAGAACTTATGGCTACAAATGTTATTAATAATACAAAGAAGATAAATAAAATTTTTTTAAATTTCATAAAATACCATTACCTTAAAATTAATTCTCAAAAAAACTTAACAATGTATAATAATATGCATGTTGATTATATTTAAGAATTTATAAAAAAAGGTAATGAAAAAAAAGAAATTAAACAACAGTAATCACTGTTGTTTTTGAAATAGCTTTATATTTTGCATTTCCTAAAAATTTGGCAGATACTGTGTATTTTTTGGCCTTAGGCAATTTAAATGAGAGCTTAGCAATTCCTTTTTTAGATGTTTTGAGTGTATAGGATTTGCCGTTCAATTTAATAATTACCTTTTGGGATGCCAATGCTTTACCGGCACTTGTTGTTAATTTTAAACTTAAAGTCTTTTTAGTATTTTTCTTAACTTTCATTGCTGATAAACTAATTTTAGACTTTTTAGAACCAGTTTTAACAACTATTTTAGCGGAAGATTTTGATGATTTGTAATTCTCATCTCCTGCAAAACTAATGGATGCAGTATAAGTTTTCTTGGATGTAAGAGAAACTTTAACCTTTGCGATTCCACTTTTATCTGTTTTTGCAGAATAAGTTTTACCATTAATCTTTATTTTGACTATCTTTGATGAAACCGCCTTGTTTGATTCATCTGTAAGTTTTACTTTAAAGTAAGAATCAGACAACGGATAGGTTGTTAATTTTGATGCTGTTAGTTTAGTTGCAAGTGCTTTAACAGGAATATTGCTATCAGAAACATTAAATTGAATTGGGTCTTCTGTCGGCAATACTGCCAAAATAGTATTTCCTGTTTTTAAATAGCTATCAATACTGTCTGTAAAATCAACAGTTGCACTTCCATTTTCAAGAGTGACTGTTTTGCTTACACTAGATAATGAATTTAGATAGAATTCAACATCAACAGAACTTAAATCAGCTGCCAGATTGCCTTTTCCATCTGCAAGAGTTAACTTATACACTCCTTTTTTAACTTGGGAAATGGAAGCTTTGATGTAATTTTCATCACTCCAATGAATGACAGGAGAATAATATGTAAATCCACATACAATATCATGAGCGACATAAGCGCTTTTCATGTAAAATATTGCTTTTGCAGGAAGATACTGTCCATTATCAGCCTTATAATAGACATCATTTTCTTCATCATAGTTATATGTCCCATATTCGTCTTTTTCAAAGATTCTTCTGTGAACAACCATGTCTTTGTGCCCGTCGAAATAGTTGTTTTCAATTAAAAGCAGATAGTCATCGCCTGCTGCAGTACCCATATTTCTCACACGATAATCAAGAAGTATTGCATGCAAGCCATTATTCATCATCAGATTGCCTTTAACCTCACTGTCTGAAATATTGCAGTTGATATAGACACCAGATCCTGTTTCTTCATTGAATTTACCATTGTTCATTATTACATTGTTTATAATATGAATGCCTTCAGCAGAACTGACGTTAATTCCTGAAGAGGTGCAATTTAAAATTTCATTGTTTTTAATTAAGATATTTTTAGAGTTATCATTAATTTCAACGGCACTGACTCTTCCATTTTCGATTTTGGAATTTGTAATTGATACATCAGATGAATTTTCAATAACAAAGCTTCTTTTTGTATTGTTGAAGTAAATATTATCTATATTTACATTATCAGCATCCTTAATAATAATCCCATCATATAAAAATGACTCGTTCAAATTCCAGTTGACAATACAGTCCTTGATGGTTATATTGTCTGCACCATCTGCAAAAATCGCAAAAGGATTTTGCGGCCCGTTAGCAATAGTATAATCAGTATTTACAAAATTGAAACCTTCAATTGTGGTTCCACTTGCCTCAGGAGTTATATAAAAAATTCCGAACATGTTTGATCCAAGAGGATTATTGTGATGAGGGCACGGACTTATTGTCGTTGTGCTTGAATATGATTTTATAATCAGCGGTTTTGTAACAACAAAGTGGCAGTGCACAAAGTTTCCCCTAAGAATTATTGTATCACCCGGATTTGCCTCATCAATTGCTGGTTGGACAGTTGGCCTTAAAACCTGATTTGGAATATCACTATCTGGTCTAACCACAACTGTTTTTGGAGCAGTGACATTTTCGGTTTCTTGAAGGTTAATGTTTTGGTTTTCATCTATAGCCAGTTCATTATCAATGGAATCACTACTTAAAATGTTATCATCGATTTCAGATAAATCTGAAACATCACTAGCTGCAATTCCATTAACAGTTATAAATAATATAATAAAAATTAAAAATAACGATAATACATTTATTAATTTCATGATAAATTCACCCAGTGTTAATATAACAATTGATATATAATAATATAACAATCGACATATTTAAATTTAGTGTTAATAATTTATTTGGTGAAGATTAAAAAAAAGAAGAAAAAGTAATATTAAGAAATATTACTTATTTTTTAACTTTAATAGTTCCTGTTTTACTTACAGCTTTGTAGGTAGCGTCACCAGCGAATTTAGCGGTGTATTTGTAAGTTTTAGCTTTGGTAAGTTTTACTGTAACAGTAGCTTGACCTTTAGCATTGGTAGTTGCGTAGTAGGTTTTACCATTTACTTTTACAGTTACGATTTTACCTTTAACTACAGCTGAACCAGATTTTAAAGTAATAGTTAATTTTTTAGTAGCTTTTACTTTGTAAGTTTTGGTAGGAGTAGTTAATTTGGTTGCTTTTAAAGTAGGAACTACAGGTGGAGTGTAAGTAACAGCAGCACTAGCTGCAGCTAAAGTTGCACTTCCTGCAAAGTCAAGAGTGACTAATCCGTTAGGGTTAGCAATGGTACAAGTACCGTTTTCATCGGTTTCAATAGTACCGTTAGTAGTACCCATGGTGTAAGCAATGGATTGACCAGCTAAAACTTTGCCGTTTACATCTTTTAAGGTTGCAACTACAGCATTAGCTTCAACAGATTGGATTTCAAAGAATGTTTTTGCAGGGTCAGCAGCTGCTATGTAAACATCACCGGATTGATCAGTACCCCAGTCGTAAGACCAGTAAGCAGCAGCTTTTGCACCGTTTAAGGTGTTAGCTGAAATGTTAATAGGTCCAATAGGGTTTAAAATACCAGATTCACTGATAATGTTGAATAAAACAACAGTGGAAATGTCAGCACCTTCTGCTGCGGTTACAGTGTTACCGGTTACGAGAATGTTACCGATGTTACTTGGGTATCCGTGAGCAGTGTTAGCTTCGTTAGCACCGATTAAGATGTTGTAACTGTTAGCAGTGAATTTGTTGTTTTGGATTACAAAGTCATCTGATGCTTTTTGTACACTAATTACAGGTAAAGTGTTAAAGCTTACATTTTTAGTAGTTCCGTTATCATCATAGGAAGTACTGAAACTACCACAGTTAATGAAAATGTTATCTTCAATTACACTTCCTCCAGTGGAAGCTCCACCGAAGTAAATGGAATAAGCGTTTCCATCAAATGTGTTACCTTTAACAATGGTACTGCCTGAACCACCAGCAATGGATACACCGTCACATAATGGACCGTAGAATGTGTTGTTTTGAACTACATTTCCTTTGGATCTCATAATACTGATAGCATATGCACCTCTGTCTTTTGGTCCACTAGGAATGTTGTTAATGAAAGTAGCATTACCAGTAAACCAACAGTTTTGGATAATGTTGGAAGGTGAGTTGGAAATGTATACACCATTGTTGAAGTCTGTGAATTTACAATTATCGATTACAACACCGGTTGCGCCGTTAGCGATTTGAATACCGTAACCATTTAAAGTTACTTTAGATACACCAGTGTATTTACCGTCTGCATCTACGTTAACAAAAGAGATTCCAGTAATTTTGGAATTAGAAGCTTCTTTAAGTACGTTTATAAAACCATCATAAAGGGAAGCGCCACTAACACCTTTGCTTTGACCTTCACCATTGAAAACAACATTGGTACCTACAATGTTAATTTCTTTATCAAGGGTAACGGTACTGTTGATAGTGTAAGTTTTGTCACTACCTAAATCAATAGTATCTCCTGCAGTAGCGTTATTAATTGCATCTTGAATAGCCACATCATCGGTACCAGTTACGTTGTAAGTGGTAGCAGTTGCAGTAGCATTGTCTTCTGCACAAACTGCACTCATAGAGATTGCAACTAATAAAACTAAGAGGAATGAAATTAATATTTTACTATTCTTCATAGTTATTTTCTCCATTTAATTAAATATTGAAATATGACTAATATTAAAGTACATTTTTAAAACTAGTTTTAAACAGCCTAATTAAAATAAATTGTATTATAATACTAGCTGTAATATATTATATTCGATATGTAATATAAATATTATCGTTTAATTGAAATCGTTGAAATTAAGTTTAAATTGAAAAATAAAGCTTTTTAATTGATATTGAAAAATCAGATAACATAAGTTATGTTAAAAGCAAATATTTAAAAATTAAACAAATCGAATAAAAAAATAAACTAAAATAAGCAAATGCAAAAAAATTATATATTAACCACGATTAAAAATAAGTTCATAAACGAACAGGAGGTGAAAGGAATAATTAAAAATCAAAAAGGATTATTGATTATTGTCATTTTAACCATTATCTCACTAATAACAATTTCATCAGTTAGCGCTTCCTGCCTAAATGAAACTGGCTTTGACATTGCCATAATGCAGAATGATAATGAAATAACCCTTAAAAGTGATGATTCATCTTCTGAACTGGTTAACCAGATTATTAATGCAAAAAATGGTGATGAAATACTAATTAACCCTGGAACTTACAAAATCCATAATGTGTTAATTGACAAAAACATTACCCTTCAGGGAAATGGAGACCCAAGAGACATCATTTTTGATGGTGAAAGACTATCCAGCATACTTTTAACCAGAAGTCCTGATGCTTACCTTACAGTGAAAAATATTACTTTCATTAATGGTTTAACATATAACTTCGGTGGAGCAATATCTATGGAAACCGGGCACGTTTATGTTGACAACTGCATTTTCACCAACAATACTGCTTTAGGCACTACCAATGCAGGAGGGATTTCCAATTATGGAACTAAAGAAAATCCCGGTTATTTGCTTGTAAATAATTCCCTATTTACCAATAATTATGCAGACCATGATGGCGGCGCAATAACAACTTGTTATGCTACTTCCGACATTTACAATTCTGTCTTTATAAATAACTCTGCATTTCGTGACGGAGGAGCAATAAGAGTAAGCCTAGGAGGCTATGGAACTGTAGCAGATTGTATATTCATGTATAATTATGCCCATGAATGGGGTGGTGCATATTACAGTTGGGCAAGTAATTCCCAATTAGACAGATGTATCTTCATGAATAATACAGCCGGAACAAATGGTGGTGCAGTCATGGTTTCAGGAAATCTTACATTAACTAATTCCATTCTTGTAAATAATACTGCTCATGAAACTGGAGGTTCCTTTTTCATCTCACAACCAATGTTTGATGCAACAACAGTAATTAATGTAAACAATAACATTATTACCAATAATACCTCCCCATTAGGAAAAGAAGTTTATATTGAATGGAAAACAATTCATTTACTGTTTACAAAATTCAACAATAATGACTGGGGAAGTGAAGACCCAACCGATTCCAGTCTAATTGATCCCAATCATGTTACCAAAAGAAGTCAGGTAACCAGTACAATAAAATCAGATTTATTAAACCAGTTAAACCTTGATTTATTGGGCAAATATAGTGATTTGATTGAAGATTATTTCCCGGAAAATTACTTAAATGACAATTTTGCAACAAATCACGAAAAGGATGAATCCCAAAAACAAGCAGACATTAAACCGAAAACCAATATGGATTCAGAAAGTGAAATACCATCAAACACCCCAAACATTAGTTCAACCAATTCTACAACAAAAGTAACTAATGAACAGTCAGCAATTTCAATTGGAAACTCCACTTCTTACGGTGATGATGCAAAAGCCTATGAACTTAACGAATCAAAGTCTGTTGCGAAAGCCACAACAGCAAACATTGAATATGCAATAATCGCATTTGTTATTGTACTATTCCTATTGTTCATAGGATATAAAACTAAAAGCAAAGAGGAATAGATTTATCTATTCCAAATTCTATTTTTTAATTGTTTAATTTATTATTTAACTCACGTGCAAGTAAATAATAGTATATAAAGAAACCGAACCATGTGATGGCTGCAAACACGCAGGCTATTAAAATCCATGTTAAAATTGGCTCCCAACCCATGTCAATCGGCATCCATTTAAGGTAAATTGCAGTTATAAACAGCACAGTCATACTTATTCCCATCTGAAATATTATTTGAAGGGGGAATGCAATATCATCTCTCTCATAAATTAATCCAGTTAAAGAAAATGCCCAACCGACAACAATAGATCCAAAAAATGCATTTATGACATCAGTACCTGAAAAAATAAGCTCATTCGGACCAATCTGATAAGAAATTAAAATCATAACAAGCATTACCATAAAACAGCCTACAAAAGCACCCATTGCAAGTCTTTTAATTAAACCAACTTTCATAATACCACCTATATATCCAAAGCCTGTTTAAACTCAGGTAAATATTTTCTTGATATATTGTCCTTTAAACCGTTTTTAAGTTGAATAAACATCATTCCCCTAAGAGATGGAGCCACACGTTCTATTTTTTTAAGATTAACGATTGTAGTTTTTGAAATTCTGACAAAATCCATATTTAAGCTCTCTTCCACCTGATATAACGGCTTTTTAATGAGATATTCCTCATTATCCGTATAAACCTTAACCTGCTTATCCTCAACCCTTAACATGAAAATGTCACTTAATTCCAGAAGTGCAATGTCTGAACCTCTCTTTACTGCCAGCATGTCATTTGCATCATCGTTTTCCAGAATGGATATTGCCTTTGTAACATTTTCTGTCAATTCATTTGTGTGAATATCCGCATGCGGCTCTTCGATATCTCTTGAGACGAATAAATTTACCTTCATGATTTTATTCCTTTAACTTTTCCATTTCCTCTTGAATCTTACGTTCCCGGTAATCTTCACCAAATTTATCTGCAAATACAAAAGCCATTAAGAAGTCTTTTAAAACTCCTAACCCCCAGAAGAATAATGGAAATGCTACCCACCAGAATTCTGGAGTGAAAATCCAGTTTATAATAGCTAAAATTGCATTTATAATAATATATGCTGAGAAATTTCTGTAAAATTTAATTTTTCTGTCAACTCGCTCTTCAGCTCTTTGTCTTGCATTACTCATCTAATCACCCATTTTTGATAATTCTTCATTGATTTTTCGCTCTCGGTAATTTGGATCCACAATATTTTTAAATGGATATGCCTTAAAGAAGTCATCCAAAACGCCAATTCCCCAAAAGAACATGACAAAAAATAGCAACCAGAAGCTTTTTAGAAATACAAAACAAATAATTGCTATTATTACATTTACAGTCAAATATTTATATAGATTTTCTTCAAATTTTATTTTCGCATCTGCTCTTCTTTCAGCTTCCATTCTTAAATTCAATCATATCACCAAATAAGTTTTCGTTAATATAACATAGTAAAAGACTATATAAATGACTATTTAGCGATATGTTCAAGATGCAAAAAACAGTAGTTAAAATGCAAAAAATAGAAAATGAAAGTAGCTATAATACAGCTACCAAATAATATAAAATAGAAGTTACTGCAGGAACTGTTAAATTATCAATTCCACCATAACTGAATGCTTCACAAATTGTTGCAACAGCTGAAATACCAATAATGTAAACAATATTGAATTCAGGCATAGTATATCCAATTGATGTGAAAACCATCCATACAAATACGCTCATAACAGAAGTTACAACAAACATGGACAGTGATCCCTCAAGGGATTTTGTACTTCCGAAAATGGAAAATTTGACTTTACCGAATTTAATACCAATTAATGCTGCAAATCCGTCACCATAAACCAAAGGAACAATAGCTAATGCAACAATCCATAATTGATTACCAAATATTACTAACAATATTGTCCAGATTGCTGAATAGAAAAATAATCCTAAAGCATGTCCTGATTCGGTCATGCTGTTTTCTATTTTGATTGGTGAATATTCAGTTAAAAGGAATGTTCCAATTGAAGCAGGTAGTGTCAAACCAATAATCATGACCCACGGGTTTGAGAAAAATGGCATGGCAAAAATCATGTTACCTACCATAATATGGAGGAATTTACGTGAAAATTCCGGTCTTGACTTTAAAACCTTTTCTGCTATGATAAAGATTGCAATAACATAAATATATACAACAATCAGTGCAATGATATCAGTGAATATCATTATTTATCATACTCCCCGTACTCACAACCAGCATTTTCCATTTTAACATGGTCAATTAAGGTTCCGTCTTTTTTATACAATTTGATTTCACCCCAACCGTTTCCACCATTCCATAAACGGTTGTGCCTTTTTTGACCATCAGGAGCTTCATAATTGAATAACATCATTTCGTCACGTTTACAGTATAATACCAATTCCATTCTGGAATTTTTGTTACTTGCATTGACTCTCCAGGTATGGACTTCATCTCCTTCTTCGAAGTCGAAATCTATTTTTACAAGATTCCAGAATCTTGCAAAGTTGTATTCATACATTTTTCCTTCGTAGTAAAATCCGATTAATAGCTTACGTGGAATTGAAATACCAAATGCCTTTGGTCTTCCACCACCCGCTTCAAAAGCAGAGTTTTCTAATTTTTTACCAGTTATAAGGCTGGTTAAGTTACATGATGAAATCCAAAGCCAAGGTGAAGTGAAGTCTCCTCCCCAGTTTTTATCTGCATATCCGTAGGATTTTTCAGGAATTACTTCATATTCTTCACCATCAAGCCAGATGGTTCCTTTGTATTGGGTTTTTATTCCTTCGGCGTGCCAAAACATTTCAAAAGAGTTCAATTTTCTAAATAATGAATTTGCACCATAACCTACATTAAAAGTGATTTGTTTATCAATATCCAAATCCCACATCATGTCTCCAGCATCACTCATATATTCCGGGTGATTTTTAGCATCTTCTTCAGATACTCTGGAAAATCCACTCATATGAGTTTCTGTTAGACTACAGTCCCCAACCTGAATGTTTAATTCATCGTCAGGACAATTAAAATACTTCATTGAGTAAAAATTATGAATCTGTTTTGGATTTTTACCCCATGTACCTGCTTTAATCATACAATATGATGGCCTTTTACCAGCTTTCTGATTTTCAGGAAGTTGTCCGAGTGTAGGTTCTTCTTCAGCTAATGCTGGATTACATACGAAATATTCAATAAAAAAAAGGTCTAGGTTCGCCAGTTTTCTTATTATATGCAGTTAAAGAATGCCACCACCAGTCATAACCTTTTTTAGCAAGTGGTCCTTTGAGCATATAATAATCTCTTTTCAAATCACTTTTATTCATAAATTAATCCTCCAAAGATAAGATATGAATAAATTTGTTTTAGATATAATAAATAAGTTATGCTTAATTTTGAAAAAAAAGAAGAAAAAATAGATGAATTTTTACATTTTTGATTTCATTTCTTTAATATCTTCACGATAGTAAAAACCTATTGTTAAAATTATTAACAATACTATAAATGAAATTCCAGTTACTCTGAAAAATTCATCTTCGTCAATAATTATCTGTTTTGCTACACTTTGACCGGCAGCACTTCCTGAAGTTGAAGCACCCGCATCGGATGAGGCAGATACATCTGCACTTTGTGAAACATCGCTAATCGGGTTGTTCGGATTGTTGGTTGGATTTTGTCTTTGAGTTGTAGTAGAATTTCCTTCAGACTGTGAGTTTCTATTATTGTTTCCACTGCCAGATCCACTACCTGGATTACCGTTTCCCTGACCAGTTCCACCATTACCCATGTCATATAAGTCATCATACTGTATACTTGGATAATCCGGTCCGGATACTGAGTTGGTTGGAGGCACATAGTTATTTTGATTATTTCCATCAAATGCAGTTATCCTATCGGATTTATCAACTGTGGCTTTAATTTCATCCCCACTATCCGCTTCAGCCTGGAAAGTGGCAATTCCTCCACTGATTGTTAGTTTGGTTATTTTGCCATTGACTTCAACAGTCAGTTCCCTATCAGGAAGCAAACTAGCCAAATTGCCTTTAGAATCATAAAATCCTGCAGTGAAAGTGTTTTTACCAACCTGTTTAATTGCAAATTGAATATTGAATGTGTTTACCTTAGGACAGATGATATTATAATCGGTGTACCAGTTATCACCAACAGATAAGCGCTCACCATTATCCTCATAATAAGTATCTTTTGCTTCAAGTTCTTTATGAGCTCCGTAAATTACATTGTAGCTTAAATCATGATCTTTGGTTTTAATGTATCCATAAGCAAACTGCACACCCGCTCCATAATTTGAATATATCTCATTGGATTGGATTTTATAGCTTCCTATTTTAGATAAAGTCAAACCATCATCACTATTTTTATTAATTGTATTTCCGGTTATTTTTACATTATCTCCAGCAACATCCACATAGATTCCACTAGCCTTATTCTCATTAATGGTATTCTTACCTATATACAGGTTTTCCGGTCCTGAACCGTATTTGGTACTGCCCACCTTATCTGATGTAAAAATACCATTTTTACCATTCTTTTTAATAGTATTATGGTAAATATAAGTATTTTTAGATTTGGATAATACAATACCATTTGCACCATTATTACTAATCTCATTGTTAAGAATATATGAATTAGTTGATTGTGTAAGCACAATACCATTACCACTATTTTTAACAATATCATTTTTGGTAATATTAAGATATTTGACACTGTCAGCAACTATACCATCAGAAGATGTTGTTATCTCATTTTTGGAAACAATTACATAATTAGAATTTGAAATGCTTATTCCCTGTTTGGATTTGATAACAAAACCCTGCACAGTAGTGTATGAACTGTCCTTTCCACTAACTGTAATTACTGGGCTGTTTAAGCTAGATTTCAAAACAGTACCAGATTTGGAAAGCAATGTTAACCTTTTATTGATTGCCAAGTTGACATTTTCATAGCTACTTCCAACAAATAAAATTATGTTGTTTACTTTTGCATTATCAATGATTTGCTGAATTTGAGCATTTGATAATCCTTCGCCCACAATACGTGTATTGTTGACAGTGATTGTAGTGGAACTGGATGAGGCTTTAAATTTTGAATCTCCTAAGAATTTGCTGGTGACATTATAATCTCCATCAACCAAACCTATCTTAAGTGATGCGACACCATTTGAGTCTGTATTTCTCACATAAGTTGCATTGCTAAATATGAATGAAATCTGAGCATTGGAAATTGAATTATTATTTACATCGGATAACTTAACCTTAAAATAATCTCCAACAACATCAAAAGTAGTATTGCTTACAATATCAATATGAGTATCGATTAAAGAACTGTCCTTTAAACTAGATTGATTTAAATCCATCTGAAGTTCACTTGAAGTATCTTCAACACTTATGACTGCTGAATCATCGACTTCATGAGCCATGCTGAAGTTCAGTGAAAATAACACTAAAATGCATAATACAACAATGAAAGTTTTCTTGTCCATGTTTCACCTCCTTTGCCTCGATTTAGAAGAATTAATTATTGAAAATTAACCTTATTATGTATATATGATAATTATTAGTATATATTATTGACTTTTTTGGGATTTAAAAAAAGAATTGGAAAAATTAACTGTTTTTATTAAATAGATGATAAAAATACTGATTTAAAATAAATAATAAAAATATGATGTGTTATGAAAATACAATCGAACAAAATAAGGCCAATAAGAAAATAATGAGCTAAAAATTAATTAAAATTAATCCTACCATACAGACAATTATTCCCAATATCTGATTAAATGAAACATTTTCACGGTAAAGCAAATAACCAACAACAATCAAAACGCATGCAAGACCAATATTTGCAACAACACTTGCTGTACTTACTGTCCAACCTGCACGATATACAAAGACATATCCAACCTCCAAACCCACAACAGCTAAAGCAAGAACAATTGAAGTCCAGTTGACTTTGGTTATCTCTGTACCAATATTTGACGGGCCAACCATGTACGCAAATATAATGGCAGATATTATTGCTGCACCCAAATATGTAACCATCAAAGCTCCAAATGGATTTACATCACCCGGCATTGATTTCATACAGATGTTATAAAAAGTATTTGCTAAAATAACCATTAAAATTAGCCAAACGAGATTCCAGTTCACCTAATCACCAAAAAAAGAAAAAGAAAGTGAAGTTTCCTTCACTATTTTGTACCATATACTCTGTCACCAGCGTCACCAAGACCCGGTAAGATATATGCATTGTCGTTTAATTCCCTGTCAACAGTCGCACAGAATATTTCAACATCAGGATGTTCTTCCTCAATTGTTTTAATACCCTGTGGAGCCGCAACAATACATAACAGTTTAATTTTTTTTACACCATCCAATTTCAGTCTTGAAATTGTAGCTGATGCACTTCCACCTGTTGCAAGCATAGGATCGACGACTAAAACTTCCCTATTTGCAATTCCTTCTGGCATTTTGTAGTAATATTCTACCGGTTGGAAAGTTTCTTCGTTTCTGTAAAGACCAATGTGGCCTATTTTTGCATTTGGAATAACATTTAGAATTCCGTCAACCATACCCATTCCAGCTCTGAGGATTGGAACAACAGCATAATGATCTTCATTCAGCATTCCAGTATCCATCTTTTCAAGTGGAGTTTCGATTGTGGTTTCTTCAAGTTTTGCATCCCTCATAGCTTCATACATCAAGATGGTAGAGATTTCAGTTACCAATTCCCGAAATTCCTTGGTTCCTGTATTAACATCTCTTAAGATTGCAAGCTTATGAGTTATTAACGGATGATTTAAAACAAACTCATTCATGTTTTTCCTCCGGAATACATAAGTTTAAGATTACACCGACAATAGCTGCAAGAGCCATTCCGGATATTGAAAGGGACAAGTCACCTGATACAACAGATAAAGTTGCACCACCTAAACCTAAAACTAGCATGGTTGCAGCAACTACAACGTTTTTAGTGTTGTTGAAGTCAACTTGGTTGTGGATTAAAATTTTAAGACCATTTACACAAATAAAACCGTATAACAATACTGAAATACCACCTAAAACAGGTGCTGGAATTGCAGTTAAAAGTGCAGTCAAGTGACCTGAAAATGCAAATAGAATTGCAACAACTGCTGCAAGACCAATTACATATGTAGAAGCTAAACGAGTCATACCTACAACAGATGTGTTTTCACCATAAGTTGTATTAGCAGGACCACCTAAGAATGCTGCTACAAATGTTGCGATACCGTCACCAAGCAAAGTTCTTTGAAGACCTGGATCTTCAATTAAATCACGACCAATGATTTCACTTAATACTTTGTGGTCTCCTACATGCTCCACCATTGTTACTAATGCAATCGGAACTATTGTTAAAACCGCTGCGAAATTTAAATCATAATGCATGAAAGGTATGTAGAATTTAGGAATTTCAATTACATTAGCAGTCAATGCTTGGGTGAAATCCACCATACCAAGAGCAGCTGCTACAATATAACCAACAATGATACCTATTAAAAACGGAATAACTTGTATAATTCCTTTTCCACGAACTGCAACCAATGCAGTTAATAAAAATGAGATAAATGCAACAACCAGATTTTGCCATGGAATAACTGCTAAATCCAAACCAATTTCTTGAATAGCAGTTGGAGCAAGGGACAACCCAATTACCATAATCATCGGACCAACAACAACTGGAGGCAGTAACTTGTTAATCCAACTTGGACCAGAAACACGTATTATCAATGAAATAATTACATAAACAATACCTACAATCATCAAAGCTGTAAATACACTTCCAGTACCCCCAATTGCATAACCTGCAATCATAGGATCAATGAACGCAAACGAACTTCCCAGATATACTGGACTTCTATTACGAGCACATATTAAATAAATTAATGTACCAATACCGGATGAAACTAATGCTACAGGGATTGACAAAATATCTGCACCAGCAGTGGTGTTTACTACAATAGGAACTAAGATTGTAGCTCCAAACATTGCACAAATGTGCTGGATAGCAAGCAGAAGCCACCTAACTGCAGGAGGTTTTTCACCAGTGCCGAGTAGCATATTACTATTTTCTTCGACAATATCTATCACAAAATTTTCCTATATATCATAAATTATTAAAGATTTGATTAATTTTTACAGAAAAAATTATTGAATGTTTCAATAATTAATTAAAAACTATCTATAATTTGTAAAATGATTTTGAACGATTGTTTTAATAATTTCTGATTATTACTATATATCTGAATGAAAGTATAAAATATTTTCTTATCGACAACATTGATATGAAAAAAATTAAAAAAAGATGGGAAAAAATTCCCTAAAATTTAAGCTTCTACAGGTTTTCCTTTCTCAGCCCATTCAACAGTTTTGTTTGTGAACGGTTGAGCGATTACATTCCAAATCAAACTTAAAACCCAGTGAGAGAATATCATAATTAAGATATCCACAACTGAATATACTCCAATGAATGCAAGTCCAATGAATATGAAGTTATCAATTAATTCACTGAACGCAATAACTCCTAAGTTTTTAACAGTGGAATAACCTCCACTTTTATTAACAATAGTTGTTATTCTTGCATTCACAAAGTTACCGATTAAGTAACTGATGTATGATGCAACAAGGATTCTCGGAGTTTGAGTGAATACGAATTGCAGGCTTGCATCTCCAGTATAGAATGAAGGAGAAGGCAAGAACAATATCAATGTTGTCATGAAGACAAATAAAATATCTACACAAAGACCTAAAATAATAGTTCTACGTGCAGCACTCTCACCATAAACTTTTGCAATTACATTGGTTAAAATATAAACTAAAGGATAAATGAGAACTCCTGCAGGAGTTTCCATGCCTATGAAGTCTATACTTATAATCTTTACAGTAATTAAGTTTGCAATTGTGAATGCCATACAGAAAAATGCTGTAATAATTACACGTTTTTCAGTAAAGTCAAAATTCAAATCCATACAAAGTAATATTACATTTTAAAAGTATTTAAAATTACTTTAATAATAATTAGATTCTATTTGGGCGAGTCTCTCAGAAGTATCTTGTCTAGCCCAATTAGTACCCATACTTGAATAAAAAGTATTTATTTTTGTTTTAGTGGCTTTACTTAAAGAATATTTGAGTTTAACAATCAGCCCAGAAGTATCATAATTATTGAACCTCTTTTTCATATAGCTTACAGTAAGCCATTTTGTAGGAATTGAATGGCTTCCAGTATCATAACTTCCTGAAGGATTACCTACTAAAACTTTTTTCCCATCAGCACTAATATCCAAAATAGCCACATAATGACTCCAAGTATGGAATACAAGTGCACAACCACCTTTTTTAAGTTGTTTTAAAGCCTTATCAAATGTACTTTTGTAGTAAATGGTGCATTTGAAATTATTCTTCTCCAAACCTTTTTTAAGACCTTTAGTACTTGAACCCCACATTACACTAGTTCCTGATTGCTTTGTAAGTTGTTTTTCACAAACATAATTTCTTAAAACCTGACTGCACATACTGGAAGATGTCGGGCCACAGCTGTAACCAGTATTTTGAACATCCCTTACCTCCGGATAACTATATGATTTTCCTTTTAGTGAGACTGTAATCTGACTCGGCCAGTAGTTATTCTTATTTTTCTTAACAATTAATGTATTAATCGCCCTTTCAATAACATTCCATTTTTCCCTTTGAATAATATGATTTATAGTTGGTTCGCCTTTAGTTTTAAAGAATGTATATTTGCTTAATTTGTTATTTAAATATAAACAGTAACTATCCCGTTTAATAACATCCCTATACTGGGCTTTTAGAAGAGTGTAAGTCATATCCCCATCAGCCATCACATAGTTTAAAGTCATATAATCAACATCAGGAACTCCATTTTTTAATGGAATTTTTGCTTTTAATGGGCTTTTCGGACTTCCTACAACTCCAGTGACAATTTTAGAATTATTGCATCCTATGATTTTAGAGTTCCCATTAAATGTTACGCTAACATTAAAAGTTCCAACTCCCATATTTGGTTTTAAAACGATTACTCCCTCGGAATTAGTTGTCTTATTGAAAGTTTTATTTCCAATGGTTATGATGACTGTCTTTTTGGAAATGGCTGATAGAGTTTCACTTTTAAGATAAACTCTCAAATAACCGTTAGTCAATAACTTGTCATTTCCAATTTCAATTGATGTTGTTGCTTGGATTAGCATCTTAAATGCTTCATAAGCAGAATTATAATAATCATTTCCAGCAAAATAAACATACATCGAATAAGTAGCTGCATTTAATCCTATCTTTAAGCTTGCCCTACCGTTCAAATTAGTGGTTTTGGTGTAGTCTTTTCCGTTAACATTAATTATTACACTTGTTTGAGAAATCGCTTTGTTGTTTTGATCTTTAAGATGAACATACAGGTAATCCCCTTTAACATAAGTTGGGTCATCCGGAATGATAATCCTTGAATCAAGCTTTAAAACATTTATGTTGAAAGTTTGATTAACACCAGAATAGTTTTCATTTCCTTCAAAAAATACGGAAAGCAGATAGGACTTTGATTTTAATGGTAATTGAAGACTTGATTTACCTTGTGAATCTGTAAAAAGAGAATGATTTTTGTTGTTGATGTTTGCTGTAAAATACTGGCCTGACAGAGGTGTCTGATTAGAATCCTTTAAATAAATATTTACAGAACTACCAGTATACACGTTTGAATTGTCAATTTCAATAGTAGGGACTTCCAAATCAGTCCCATTAATATCCTCATCAGTTATATTGTCCTCAGCAGACACAACAGCAATATTAACTAACAAAAATAATGATAAAAAAATAACAAAAAATATTCTCCAATTCATAAATTCACCTTTAACATTATTAAATTCTATTAAAAATCACTTAAATAATTAATGTGAAAAAATAGTCATAGAAATGCAATATTCTGATTAGTATTTTTACCAACCCAATTAGCACCCATACTATTGTAATAAGAGTTTACACTATCTATGGTGGAATTTGATAAATTGTAGTTAAGCTTGACTATTAAACTCTCATCCCAGTCCGGAGAGAACTTATTTTTTAGATAACTAACTTTTTCCCATCTGTTTTTAATATTGTCAAAACTGCCATAGGAATTACTTACTAAAACCTTTTTGCCGTCTTTACTAATATCCAAAATTGAAACATAATGATTATCAGCATGGAATATTAAAGCGCAACCTCCCTTTTTAAGTTCATCCAATGCATAATTGAACGATGATTTATAGAAAAATGAACAGTTGAAATTATTCTTTTCCAATGCTTTGCATATTGCCTGACATCCGGTTCCTGCCTTATCCGTTTTCATAATTTTTGCAAGATATCCTTCGCAGAAATAATTCTTTAAAACCTGGCTGCACATACTTGCAGAAGTTGGGCCGCAGGTATACGGAGTATTTTGGACATCCCTTACTTCCGGATAAATATATGATTTGCCTTTAAGAGAAACAGTGATTGAGCTAGGCCAATAATTATTCTTATTTTTGACAACTAGTTTTGCATTTATTGCCCTTTCAATAACATTCCATTTTGCCCTCTTAATAATATGATAAGTATTTGGATGATTTTTTGTTTTGAAAAATGTAAATTTTGGCAATTTATTATTCAAAAACAGACAATAACTATCTCTCTGAAGTACTTCACGATATTGTGCTTTAGTTAATGTATACTTTGCATTTTCATCACCCATCACATAATTTCCCGTCATAAGATCAATGTCTGGAAGGCCATTTTTAAAAGTTATATTTTCTTTTAGAGGATCTTTTGCATTGCCCTCATAACATTTGAGTTTTTTGGAAATTGCATATTTTCCGTATTGAACTTTAACAATGTATGATTTTGCATCCGCCTTTGGTTTGAAAACCACTATTCCTTCAGAATTTGTCTTTTTGCTCAGTTTTATTTTACCAACAGTCAAAGTTATTGTCTTTTTCGAGACAGAAGTAGAATCTTTTAAATAAACCCTTAAAAAACCATTTGTAAGCAATTTGGAATTTCCTACTTTAAATGACATGGCAGATACTCTGTAAAACTTAAATCCTTTGGAAGATGATTTGTAAAAGTTATCTGCTTTAAAATTAACTTTAACAGAATTTTTCCAATTTCCTGATTTGATTTTAAATTTAACACAACCATTTTTATTAGTTGTTCTCAAATAGGACTTGCCATTGAATTTTAAAGTAATTTTTTTATTGGAAATGGAATTTAGGCTTTGATCATACAAATAGAAATATAAATGCCCACCAGCTATAACAAAATTGTTCAGCAAGTTTAGTCTGGTGGCTAATTTTGATACTTTAATCTTGAATATCTTAGAATTAGAATTATATAATTCATCACCCGTAAAAGAAACAGTCAATTTATAATTTTTTGAAGCTAGACTTGTTGTAAGCTTTGCAATACCTTTTGAGTTTGTTTTAAGATTGTACTTTTTACCATCAAGGGCAACAGTTAGATTTTTTGATTTCAAAGGAGTTCCCTTTGAGTCTTTAAGATTGATTTCTAAAGTGTCTTTGGATTTTATCTTCGTTGATTTAACAGTTATTAGAGGGGTTGTTTTTTCAAATGTCTGGTTTTCACTAACATTTAACCCATCAACTGATTCTTCCATCACTTCAATGTCATTCTGTTCTGCTGTTTGGTTAGAAATTATTTCAGCACCATCAAAATCATTATTCTGGGCTGAAACTACTGTTAAATTAATAAACAAAAAGGAAAACAAAATTAAAAACAATATTTTGTTTATTTGCATGCATTCACCTAACTTACAATCATACATTAATAACTGAAGTTATAAGTAATTTTTCAAAATTAAAAAAAGAAGTTTCCAAAAATCTTAAAGAAAGATTTTTAGGAAAAATAATTTAAAATTCTGCGGATTTTTGAATATTGTCCCAATTTTCGACAAACCAGTCATGAGTTCTCTCAAGACCGTCATCGAATGATACTTTTGGAGAATATCCTAAAATGTCTTTAGCTTTTTCAATTGAAGAGAGCAACTTGGTTTTAGCATCCCAATCACGACGTGGCACATAGTTAATACCTGCTTCATTTCCAGTTAATGCGTTGATTTTGTTTGCCATGTCAATTACTCTGTGGTCTTTTCCGGAACCTAAGTTAATAGCTTCACCGATTGCTTCTTCTTCAACACCCATAGCAACTAGACCATTACATATATCTTCAACAAATGTCCAATCCCTTGTTTCAGACCCATCACCAGTAATAGGTAGCGCCTGTCCATTTTTAGACCAGTACATGAAGTTTGGAATTACATTTCTGTATTTTCCAGGAACTTCTCCCGGTCCGAATACATTAAAGAATCTTGCGTTAACAATGTTCATATCATATAAATTGTGGAAATAGTTAGTGTAAAGCTCACCAAGGAGTTTAGTTACTTGGTATGGGGTGTGAAGTGAAATAGAAATATCATGTTCCTCAAATGGCATTTTGGAATCAAGCCCGTAAACTCCACAACCAGATGAAGAATAAACAAACCTTTCAACACCAGTTAATTGTGCGTATTGGAGTACTTTTAAAATACCAATTCCGTTTACCATCAAATCTTTTTCGGGGTTATCTACACTGTTTTGGTTTGCAAAGTGTGCTGCAAGATGATAAACATAGTCAGGTTTTTGTTTAAAGACCCTTTTAAGTACTGCATCATCCAAAATGTCGCCCCTAATAAATTCTATTGCATCTCTGTCGGAAATATTCCATTCGTATGCTGAAGACATATTATCCAATATGATAACTTTCTCAGCACCTAAGTCTGCAAATTTGCGTGTTAAGTTACTTCCAACACATCCCGCACCACCAGTTACAAGGATTGTTTTATCTTGATATTCGTTATATTCACTCATAATTATCACTTTAAATTTATTTTCTTGCCCTACCTACTCTGCGAGCAATTACCATTTCTCCAACAGATATTAAACCTGCGAAGAATTTTTCCAAACCGCCTGTTGCCCAAATAGCCTCACCAAAAGTTGCATTCATAATGTTTGATTCATATTCTTCTGGAGTAATTTTTACACCAGTGGTTTTTTTAGATACTAAAGCAGATGCTGACATTAACTCTTCCCAGGTAACGCCTTTCAATTGGTTTTGCATTGCCTTATATAATTTTTCAACCTTAATATCGTAAAGGTCAGACAATAATTCTACAATATCACAAGCACGTACCATTCCTATGACCTGATTATCATCATTTACTACAGGCACTGTTACAAACTTGTTGTTAGCAGTCAGGATCACTGCTTTTCTTGCAGGATCATTTTCATGAACAGTTGAAACCTCACTGGAACTGCTCATAATTTCGGATATCTTATCATTTCCTTCCCTTAAACCTCTTGTAATATCAAATGCTGTAATCCATCCGACTAATTGCTTATTTTCATTTACAACCGGACAGGTAAAACGCCTAACCTCTTCCATTGCTTTGGAAGCTTCGATTACACTGTCATCACAGTTTAAATATACAAAATCTTTATCCATCAATTCTTTAGCTTTCATAAACAAACCCCATTCATTTCATTTCAACTCTCTTTAGTGCTCCTACAGGACAATGATTAGTACATTCAACACATCGTATACATTTATCATTGTCTAAAACAACTTCACCATCCACTAACTCTATAGCCCCTGTCGGACAGTTTTCTTCACATAAATAACAGTTTACACACAAATCGTGATCCACATCAATGAACCTACTATGGACAATAGGTCCAATATAACGATCCAATTCTATTGCAAAGTCATTTAATGAAATTTCAGTACAAGCCCCACAGCCAATACACATTTTTTTGTTAATGTGAGGATATAATTCATCATCAATTAATTCGATGCCTAAATCCATATTTTTATCTTCAAAGAATTCTCTAAATTGAAGAGTAAATGCATTTGTAGGACATAATGTCGCACAATCATCCCAATTATTATCAACTGAATAGTCAATTGAAATATCATTCATTCTAACTACTCTATGAGGATATCTGACATTGGATAAATTGTATTCAACAACCTCTCTTTCATCTTCCCCATCATAGACAACTGAATTTTTAATTAGTTTAATTGCTGAAATAGGACAAGACTGAACACAAATTTCGCATTTAACACATTTATCAGTTATCTTAGCTATTCTAAAAATATTAGCTGGTTCGATTGCATTAACTGGACACTGGCCAACACAGGTATTGCACCTTACACATTTTGGTGCTACAGCAATAATTTCTTGTTCTGTACTAAAATTGTCTAGTTCAAATTCGAAATCATCGCCATCATCATCTAATTCAACAGATTTAAGAAGAACTTCACGTTCTAAGCTTTTCCTCTGTTTAATAAAAGATACATTCATATTATTACCAACTAAATAAATTTTTATTTTATTAATTTATAAACTTTAATTTCCTAAAAGAATTCCTCCAAATCTTTTAGTGAAGGGAATTTTTCCATCCCAAATCCTTCAATCGATTTACTGGCAACCCAATTACCAATTTTACAGGATTTTTCAAGGTCATAACCTCTTAAAAAGGAATATAGAAAACCACTATTAAAACTGTCACCTGCTCCAGTAGTATCGACAACATCACATTCATAAGATTCAACAAAACACTCCTTTGAAGAGTTTATTGCAAATACTCCTTTTGCACCCTGTTTTATGACAACGGTTTCAATTCCAAAGTCTAAAAGACCAATAGCCAATTCTTTTAGAGAAGATTCATTATTATCAAATAATAATCGTAATTCAGATTCATTGATAAGTAAAATATTACAACGTTCAAGTATTGGTTTTAACTCATCAAAACCTTTTTTAACATAAAGCATACCCGGATCAAAGCTTAATATTACATCATCCTTTAAGGATTCTAATAATTCAATTTGAGTTTTAAATGAATCGCCTACAAATGACGTATAATGCATTATTTTACATCTCATAATGTTTAAAGGATTTATTTCACCAATCTTAATATCATCATTAACACCAGGATCAATGTATAAACATCTCTCACCGTTTTCATCTACAAATCCCAAACATTTTCCGGTTGAACCTGATTCTGAGTAAATTAAATTGTTGGAGTAAACACCATTAACAGCCAAATTATATTCTATTAAATCACCTTCATCATCTTCGGCTATCTTTCCAATAAGTGAAGTAGAACAACCCAATCTGGACAGACCTATTATAGTATTAGCTGCTGAGCCTCCCGGAGTAACAGTTTCGCTTTTGATGAAACTTTCCTCATCGGCACCTGCAATACTTTCTACTGAATAGAGCTTATCCACATTTAATGCTCCAAATCCAATTATTTCTGCATTTAAATCATTGTCAAAAATTTCCATTCTAAAACCTTACTTTAAAATATCTAATAAATTTATATTTTTATCTCCAAGTTTGCCGTCAAAATTACCAGCAGAAATTCCAACGACTCCATCAAATTCCAATGCTGCATCAATACCTGCTTTAATAGCTTCATTCATCGCATCTTCATTGATTGCATTGATTACAACTTCAGGAATATAGTTAACACCCTCCGGAACTTTAGAAACATCACCTAAAGACTCCTTTAAAGAAGGGCAGTAAAAATGATTTGTAGTAGGTCCGATTTCTGGGTAGTTTGTTTCCGGTTTGGAAGCTGCTGAACAGATATCAAATGGAGCAGTTGCACCTTCAACATCCATTATTGCATCAATAATAGCTTCACCAGCATCCAGCACCGCTTCTTGAGTGGCACACAGATACCAGAAATTACCTCCCATGATACCGTCGTTAATTTTGAATTTTTCTTCAATTTGGAAATCCGGAACTGCTATTGGAACATTTATCATCTTTCTTCCATACTCTTCTACAATCCATTCATAGCCATCTCCGCAATGCCCAACACTATTCATCATTTCAATATAATCATCACTGTCATCGTCAGCATAATCAAAAATACGGGTAAACGGCTTTACTAGAATATCCTGCCTTAGTCTGTAAGACAATTCAAACTCAAATTTTTCCATATTGTCCCCATCTAACCAGTATTGCACTATTGCACCGAATCTACCATCAGGAGTTTGTGATCCATCCAAGAAGCCTTCAACTCCACCTTCAACTCTCCCAATAACTGCACTTGGAGTTGAAGTTGAATCATATGCTGCTCTTTTTACAATCGCTTCTGTAGGCCCTGTAATTAAAGCCCTAACATATTTTCCTTCAAAAGCTTCAAAGAATGTATCTTCTATTTTTTCATAACTCATTTAATCACCAAATTAACCTAATCCGCCAATATCCTGGCCACGAATATTATTTCTCATTTCTTTACTTACTTTTAATATTTCATCAAAGTTTTTCTCATCAACAATTTCTATTAATGGAAATTCATCATCATTGAAAGTTGAGAAAAACTTCTCAGCAATTTCTAAATCAATATTATAATCTTTAAACAGTATTTCTAAACCATCACAATTATTGTAATCATTTATAAATTCTAAAACTTTCTTTTTATCATTATCCGCGTAAATATTTGCAATTACTGCTGTAACACAAGCACTCGGAGATACAATTGCAATTTCTGCTACCTTTAGCGGATATTCATTTCCATTAAACGATATACTTATCCCATTGTTTTTTCTTGCAAATTCCAATGGCTCAACATCGGTTATGCTGTCTCCAATATAAAGCATTTCATTAACGTTAATGCCATCACATTTTATTATATCGTCAATTGCCAATTTCTTACCTTCCCCGCCGACAACTTCAATATCTTTGATGTTTTCATAAAAACCCATTTCTGCAATCTGATTGAAGAAAATGTCATCGAACAACTCATAATCATCAGGGTTTTTCAATATCAAATCTTTAAACTCAGTGATTTTTTCATTTTCCTTTGCTGTTAGAGTAAGGTTATCTAGATTGACCTTTGTGTAAAATGTATTTTTGAAAGGCACATCCATATAATTGGATACTGCTTCGATATATTGGCCATAACTAGTGCTAACTATATAAATATTCATCGCATTTTTCAAATAAGTTAAAAGGAATTTTGAATCATTTACTGAGCAAATATTATTTTTTGAAAACTTAACCAAATCAGCATTTGTCAAGTTTTCCTGAATAAAGAAAGGTAAAATTAATTTTAAAGTATTACCTGCTTTATAATTTTCCTTTTTTACAATATCTACCAAATAATCATCATACAAACTAAGAATTTTAAATAATTCCCCACCATCTTCAATGAAATGCTCTGCTAGTTCAAAAGCATTGTCATTTAATGTTAGTGGCCCCTCACAGTCTGTAATAAATGATTTTTCAAACATCGTCTCACCTAAAGTTAATGATTCTAATTGCATCTAACGGACAGATAGCTTCACAGTTTCTACAATAAATACATTTCTCCTCATCAAAGTCTATTTTATCATCATTTAATGTTAGAGCCTCAGTCGGACAGTTTTTAACACAAATTGCACATGCCTGACACTTGGTGCTTGAAAGTGAATAATCACCTTGTCTTTGATAGTGCAAGTAAGACCTTGCATAGTATAAATCAGTGTCTTTACTGTAGAAGTAATCGTCATATGCTCCAATTGCATCGAATTTGCATTGTTCCACACATTTTCCACAATATATGCAGTCATCTGTAATTTCAATCGGACTTGGTCCATTCAACTTAATTGCACCTACAGGACATACATTGAAACAGTCTCCGCATGCAATACATTTGTTATCATAAACTTCAATATTCCTATCCATTAAATAGGAACCGAACAGTTTTGAGAACTTGTCTATTTCAATACTTGTATCAAGACTGACCTTTAATTCTTTTTCCATCATATCATTTACTTTACATTCAATGAAATTTTCAAAATTTTGATCATTGAATTCTAAAGCAATAGATTTGCCCACTTTTTCTAAAACTTTATTTAAACTGATTAAATCAAGAGACAACCTTTTGATATCATGGTCAATAATTCCAGATACGATATCGAATGATTTTATCTCACTGTACATCTTATAAGCTTTTTTACGTGAAGAATACTTGATAGCTGTTGACGGACATGAATGCATACATTCCTCACATCTCGCACAGTATCCTGGATTGATATAAGGCAATTTATTTGTACGGGCAACATTAATAGCACCCATTGACGGACAGACTCTTGTACAAGTCATACATCCAATACATTTATCCTGATTTATAACAACTGCCTTACCTCCTTTAACTGTTTTAGGAAGCAACTGACCATATTTAATTGCATCAGTAGGACATACTCTAAAACAATATCCGCAACGAACACAAGTGTCTTTGTCTATCTCACTGTGAGGTTCCTGTTTTCCATCAGCTACAATATGTATTGAACCATTCTTACATGCCTGAACACAAGCTCCACAAGCCTTACATAGCTTGACATTAATGTTTGGCACATTTTCTTTTAATGGAGGATCCATATGTACATCAAGGGATATTGCATCATGAGGACATGCATTACGGCATAATACACAACCAAAGCAAGTATTTTTTATTTTGACAAGACCGTCATCCTCATCCATGTAGATTGCATCAATTGGACATGAGTTTAGACACGGTTTGCCTTCACATTCAGCACATCTGGTCTGGTCAATCAAATAATCAACATCAACATGCCTTAATGGTCTTGGTGTTTTAGTATAACTATCAATCATAACACTCACTCCATGAAAATATCCTCATTTAAATTTGACGCTTTAACGGTCGTATAAATAATTTTGTCATCTTCCAGTGAAAATTTAGCAATGAAATATTTGATTACTGAAAATGGACAGGTCTGATAACAGATACTGCAACGTAAACATCTGTTTTTATCCCTTACAATAGTATCTTCCTTTTCATCAAAAGAGATACATTTTGTTGGACAGTCGGGAATACAGAGTTGGCATTTTTTACATTTGTCCTTGTCCCAATCAATAATTCTAATCTTAAGCCTATTTACTGCATTGGTTATAATTTCCAAAGCCACTTCATCATCAGGAATGATTTTTATTGCTTCATCCCAGAAATCTGCGAGAGGCACTTCATACTGTAAAAGTCCATCTTTTTCCAATGCCCTTAAATCTTCTTCCTTATTATTGATATAATCTTCAAGGTAATTTACACATAAAAGGATTAAATCTTTTTGATCCTGCAGATTATCAACAAATACACCTTTCATTGCACCGTTAACCGGACAGACTTCCAAACATTCCCCGCAGGATATGCATTTTAACTGGTCTACAAACATTTTTCCATCAACAAGACTTATTGCTCCAACAGGACACTTTTTCATACATTTCTTACATTTTATGCATAAATAGTCATCAATAATATATTGTCTTTTTGATGGGATAATATTGAATTCCGGAAGAATCAAATGATTTAAACCACATTCCAATGTTTTAGGCTCAGTCGGACAGACTTCAGCACAAAAACCACAT
This sequence comes from Methanobrevibacter sp., assembly GCA_017459665.1. Classification (GTDB taxonomy): domain Archaea; phylum Methanobacteriota; class Methanobacteria; order Methanobacteriales; family Methanobacteriaceae; genus Methanocatella. Next base: position 37,923 of record JAFUCN010000108.1, read on the forward strand.
CTGATACATGCACCAGGAGTAATGACTGGATAAGTTAATCCTTCGCCTGTTTCATCATCCTTTTCCCTTACGATTTTAATAGCATTTGGAGAAGGACAAGATACTGTACAAGCTCCGCAACCTATACAATATTCCTTATTTACTTTAGGAAAATCTCTAAATCTTTCCGGTTTTTCGGCGATTTCAGGAGAAGTTTTTGCATCAGCAAATGCATCTGTCCAAGCCTTTCTTGCAAAATCATAAATATACCATATAAGAGATGACATCATATCACCTCATAAAAGTCTTTAATGGATGTTTTTCCATGTTCATTAGTTATCGCTACTCTTTCTGCACATGCAACACAAGGATCACTTGTGGCATAAGTTGCAACTGCGTCTGCAACAGTTGGAACATCACGAATCATGTATTTTGCACATGAATCCATATTAGGAATACTTGGAGTTCTGATTGAAATATTTTTGATTAAGTTTCCATTAGTTTCAATCATGTATGTGACTTCACCACGAGGAGCCTCATTTTTACGCATTGCATAACCTGATTTCAAATCAACAGGAGTACGAACTTCACCATCAGGTATATTTTCAATAGCTTGTCTAATTAAACTAATGGATTCTGGAATTTCATCAAATCGGGTTAATGTTCTTGCGTAATTATCTCCTTCACTACGCCTAATCACTTTAAAGTCAAAGTGGTCATCATATGTGTAGTGGCCTTTCCTGTAATCCTCCTTAACACCTGAAGCTCTACCTATTGGGCCGACTGCACGTCCTTTAATGGCTTCTTTTTTAGTCATCAATCCTATTCCTTTACATCTTAACGCTAAAGCTGGACCTTCGGCAAATAATGCACGGGTTCTTTCAAATTCCTCTTCAATTTTATTGAGGTTTTCAAGAATCGGTTTGAAATAACGTTCATCAGCATCCATTCTGACTCCACCAACTACATTCCATCCCATATTAACCCTATTTCCAGTTAACAATTCAATTGAATCCATTGCATATTCCCTTAACTCCAAAACACGCATGAATAATGTTTCATGGTCCATTGATTTGAAAAATGTTGAATTACCAAGCAAATGGCTTTGGATTCTGTCAAGCTCATTTGTAATTACCCTTAAGAATTGCGCCCTTAAGGGAACATCAACATCGGAAATTTGTTCAATTGTTTCTGCGAATGTCTGTGTGTGTTCATATGAACAGATACCACATACACGTTCTGAAAGGTAAATTCCTTTCTGCCAAGTTTGACCTTCAATAATCTTTTCAATACCTCTGTGAACATAACCGTATTCAATTTCTGCCTTAACAACACGTTCTCCTTCAGTTTGCAGTTTTAATCTGATAGGTTCTTTTAAAGCAGGATGAATAGGACCAATAGGTACTATCATTGTCTCTCCCTCCCGCGGTCGGCAATAGCCTGTGGACCAACAGCCAAAATAGCTTCCAGAATTTCGCTAGGTCTTGGCGGACATCCTGGAATTTCTGCAGCCACTGGGATGAAATTAGATGCAGGTGCATGTACATGACCTCCTTCCTGATTAAATACATCACCAGAAACCGGACAGTTTCCAACAGCTACTGCGATTTTTGGTTCAGGAGCCTTATCATAAATTCTTTTTAAATTATCGACCCATTGTTCTGTAACTGCTCCAGTCAACAATAGGACATCAGCTTCACGAGGATTATTGTGAACATAAATACCATATTGCTCTAAGTCGTATCTTGGAGATAATAATGCAACACATTCTACATCGCATCCATTACATCCACCACAATTTACGATACAGACATGAATTGAGCTTTTTCTCACAACATCCCTAATAGCGTCTAACATTGTACTCCCTCTTAGTTTTTTATAAATCAAATAAACATTAAATTTTACTTTCTTTTTTTAATAATTCAAATAATTCTAATCTGCCCTCTTTAAGTGCATCTTCATAGGATTTTCCATTTTTAACTTCTTGAACTAATTTATATTTGAGATTTTTACCTTCCTCTCTTGGAATAATTTCTAAAGTATCTATAAGCCAGCATAATCTTAAATCAGCATTGAATTTTTGATATAGGCAAATGTCCTGTGCTGATTCAAAAGTTGCATGCAACGCTTCAAGAGAATCCATATCCAATAAGTCAAATAGAACTTCCTCTAATTCATCAACAGTACAATCAAATTCCTCAGAAAGTGGAACAATAATATCTCTCTGCCAAGCATAACTTTTTACTATTCTTTTTTGCATTAATCTTAATTTAGCACTATCATCCATTGAAATCACATCATACTGTAAATCTTAATAACAAATATACAATTATTGCAATGATTAACCCTATAGCAGTTTCTTTTCTGCCGTATCCCGGCCTTTCACCCATTATAAATCCTGCAAGGATAAAACCTACTGCAGACAAAATAACATTGCCAGAATTAAATGCCAAAACCCATCCAACAATAGAAATTACTGCTGCAGGAGCATTTAACTTAGTGACTGCAACAAAAGGTTCGCCATGCTGCTTGTAGCTGTAAACCAAACCAAGAATGGACCCAACAGCAAATGCAAGTATATAAATCATATAATCTAACATAATATCTCCTACATCGGTCTATAAAGCAATATGAATGAACAGATTATTGCTATAAGTGTTATGACAAAACATATTTTTTCAATACTTTCAATTTTATGTGAAAAGTTACCTTTAGCCTTCAATACAAATATCGCCAGGATTATTCCAATAACTATTATTGGAGCCAAAGTAGCTGAGTGGAACGCTGTTGCTAAAATACCAACAACTATTATACCAATAGCAACCAAAGAAGTCAAGTAAACAATTATATCTTCACTATTCATGCCACCACCCCAGTAAATATCATTAGAATTGTTCCAAAGAAGCAGATTGCTCCAATTGTAATCTGAGTCATGACTGAATGATTAGGACTTAAAATCGGCGTAGTTGCATTAATAAATCCTGTAATGAATGTGATTACAATCATACCAATCAAGTAACCTACTGCAGTCAAAGGTCCAAAGAAAATTGTTAAAAATACCCAAAGCATCACATACCATGCAATGGACTCTGAAAATAACATGAATCCCCTTAACAATCCGAAGTGCTCGGTTTCAAATCCTGAAACTAAAACTTTATCTTTTGTAATTGCAAATGGAGAATACGGAGATTTTGTAATAATCAACATAAAGAACATTAAGGCTGCAAGAGGAATTGTAAATATCAAAGGACCATGAACTGATTGATAAGTAATGATTTCTCCAATGTTCATAGTACCAGTCACCAGATATACAAATACGATAGCTGCAAATAAAGGAAGTTCAGTTGCCGCTGATAAAACAGCCCTTACACAACTTAATTTACCATATGGTGAACCTGAACTGGATCCTGAATTGTGTTCAACAATCTTATAAACTGCATAAACACCAAATAAGATTAATAATGAGTCATGAGCCACAGGCCCTGCAATAACCCCAACAATCCAAATCAATGCAAGGATAAATACAATACCAATGTAGAATACCTTTGATACTGTTTTCGGGATTGCAGTTTCTTTGAAGAAAAATTTCAAGGAGTGTATCAGATGCTGGACTATAGGTGGTCCCGGACGTTTTTGAACACGTGCCATGATTTTTCTATGCAAACCTAAAAGCAGGCTACCTGCCAGAAATGCAATAATAACATTAATTAAAATATCTGCCATCAAATTCATAATACCACCCTAATACCCAGTAAATGGTTCTTTCACCCTTTCTTCCGCATCTCCAGGTTCTGGTTTAGCCATAGTCAATAAACCTAAAGATAAAATCCATAATGGAATACCAAATATAGCTACTGCATATACAATCCATGCGTCAAAGTCTATAACTAGACATGCAAGTATAGCTATTGTTGATAAAGCCAATAATACAATATATAAACCTTTTTGACTATCCATTCTCACCACTTACCATAATACCAATAACAATATTTCTACAGCTCTTACAATAATAAACAAAGAACTCAAGTGAATAATAACAATATATGGAGAACCAGCTGTCCTAAACATCTCTGCTTTACTTGCAAAGAATGGTGCAACTCCACTTTCACCCAAAATACCTATCAACATCAATACGGCACCAAATACCACCATCGGACTTGCAGACATTTGAGATAAAACTGCAAGAGACAATGTTCCGGCAGATGCAAGAATTATTGCTGCACCTCCAAATAAAGGCAAACTACACATCATAGCTATTAAACCATAATTGAATGCAGAATTCAATACACTGGTCTGTTTAACTGCTGATACAATACCAATATTCAATATACCAACCAAAGCCATGAACAAAGTAAAGTTAAATAAATCTCCAGTTATCATTGCTCCGGCTGATGCAAGACCACAAACAATTGATAAAAATCTTCTTTGTTTAAGTTCTTTTTGACCAACTTTCACTTCAGTATTATTTAAATAATGAAGAGTAGCTTCTACTTGTGTTTCAGGTTTACTTAATGCAATCAATACAGTAAATCCTAGCAAAACAGCAAAAAGGAACAAATTAAACGGAGTTAGGTATAATACGATATCCCCCAGCGGAATTGTTCCAAGTAAATTTCCTCCAAGTGTAACAAAATCCATCCTACCACTACTCCTTATCAATGTCCTCTCTCATAAGCAAGCCGATAAGACCAACTTTTGAAGCTACTTTTAATAATAATCCACAAGCTGCCAAGAATAAGCTTAACAACCAATATTGTGGTGCAACAAAGAATAATAAAAATCCAATTATCCATAGACACCATGCGATACCAGAAACTCCAGCAATACCATCCAACATCAACACAGGCAATCCTCTTGCTTTTTTAGATAATGCATACAATACAATACCTCCACCAGCTACTGCTCCTCCAGTAAAACCTGTTAAGAAAATACCATAACCAATTAAGACTAAAGCTATGAAATTTGGTGCTGTAGTCATTATTTCCATGTCAAGTGAAAATGCCTGTGGAAACATTGAAGAAGATACAGCTAAATTTCTTCTTGGGTCTTGTTCTATTTTACGCATTTCTCTTGTAAGCAAAATCTCTGAAATAGCCAAAGTTTCTGCAAGTTCTACTACCAAACCAGGCAATATTAAAGCTTCTGCCAAATCAGTTCCAACAGCAGAAACTACAAAAATCATTGCAAGACCAACCAAATCAGTCAGGATAAGAATATGAATTTCACGCCTTTTCATTGCAATTGCCATGGTTCCGATAAAACCGATTATCAGCCCCGCATAGATTGCCGGCAAATACATTGAAATGAAAGCCTGTGGGACAAATTGAGGTATGACTACCATTAATTATCCCTCCTTAACTGTTTTGATCTGGCTTTAACATCATTCGCCTTCACTTCTCTTGCAACATTATTAGAATCTTTAATGGCTTTTTTTACATCCTGCCTAATTTCTTCACCGTCATTTTTTCTATTCATGGTATAATTAACTGACAACCATGAAGCAATAATAAATGACATCATTAAAATGCTTGATTCTAAAATTGTATCGAATCCCCTAGTATAATACAAGATTTCATCTATAAGTCCACCAGGAGATGAATAAATTGATGTTCCAAAGTATGGTGAAATAGAAGACACCCATTGCGCCAGTGGAGACATATATCCTGTTATCATGCCCAAACTAGCTGCATTATCCGGATATTGAGGATTAATTATTCCAGCTTGAGTTAAAACTTCACCGCCTCTGTCGTAAGGTGCGATAGCTAATCCTTCATCAATTTGTTCTTGTGGAGCAGGCCTAACATATAACTGGTCAGGATTTAATGCCAATGGAACAACCAAACCAATTATCAGAATAATTCCAAGACTGAATGCGAAAAGGCGAGGAATATTTTTTGGATCTGCCAATTTGTTCCATAATACTCCAATCCTCATACATCTGCCCCCATTTCTTCTAAACGAATAATAGCTCTAAATAAAATTAAAGTAATAATAACAGTAGTTGCCAGTAATGTTAATAAAGCCAAAACATGATTATAACATAACAATACCAAACAAACTCCAATAGATGCAACTTCAGTATTAAAAGTCCTGACAATAGGGTCATTGACTCCAGGACCCCATGCAGTAGCAATACTTCCGATTATTGCTAAAAAGATTCCAAAGTAGAAAAACAAAGAAACACTAATCATTTGCCTCACCACTTTCCAAGTTTCTTTTCCTGATTTCGTAAATCTTAACAATAGCTAAAATGAATACAATAGTTGACAACGGATCAACTAATGCTGCAAATAAAGCTACATCCAAGTATTTGAATAAGACGACAACCAATATGAATCCTGCATCAAGTATAGTAAACATTATGACTTTGTCTAATGGTTTTTTAAGGAAAATTATACCAAATGCACCTATAATCATTAAGGCAATAGCAATTATTGATACGAAAAACTCCATCCAAATCACTCCAATAGTATTTCCTTATCAAGCCTATTTAAAGTATAGGCAATTGCATTAGCACTGATTGTAGAACAAATAAAGACTGCCGCTGCAACTATAAGAGCAAAAGGAGTGTTAATTACCAAAGCAATAATGGCTGAAACACCAAAACCTATTACGTTTAAGTACAATAATCTTTCAGCCCTATTTTGAGTTATTAAAGCTCTTAATGCTACGAATATGACTATAACTCCAATAATTTCAACATACATATAACCACTCTCAAGCATGCCTATTGAATTTCTCTGCAATTTTTCCTAAAAGTACAGAAGCTCTAACCTGATCAATGCCCTGAATAGTTAAAATAGCAATGACCATTCCAACAATAAACATTTCTGGAGTCATTCCGATAAATGAACAAATGAAAATTATTGCTGTTGCAGTTAAACTTCCTGTAGTTCCCGCATATCCTGGATCAGCGCACAATCTATTTCCTATAAATACTAAAAACGCTGCTATGATACCTCCAGGAATTCCTAAAAGCAAGTATCCAATAGAAGCCATTAAAGTACCGGCAGATGCATCCGGAGAACATAAGATGTTTCCTTGGAAAAATCCACCAGCTATATCTCCACCTCTTTTTTCGACATCTCTTCCAATTATCCCGGCCCCTCTAACACCAGGCTGTTCGGGAAGTCCGAAATATGTATCTACAATTACAAAATTCAACCAACAAAGAATTGCAGCAATTATAATTCCAATTACCTCATTCATTAATATCCTCCCCATTATCTTCACTTAGAGGTTTTGGAAATACAAAATCAAATAAATATTTCACAAATAATGCAGATAAAACACCTATAATAACAGCTAAAACTAATCCATTATACATAAAAGTATAATTCAAAACTAAAAATAATGATAAAATTCCAATAGCTATTATTGGAGTCGGATATATTGCACTTACATCAAAAGAATACCTATATGGTTTGCTTGGAAGTAATGGTAGTCTTAAAATAAGGGCTACAATAATAGAGCAAATAATAGCAACAATATAAGCTAATAAAATATCAAATCCACTTATGCCTATATTGACAAGCCCATAAAAATTACCATTAGAAGCAACTGATACGGTATTATACAACAAATCAAACATATTATTAGACTCCTCTTATTATAATACTATACATATAAAAATATATAAATATTGTTACTTAAAAATAATACATAATAGCTTATTGTAACTTAAATTAATTATTGGTGGTTTAATGAAAAATAAAAATATTTTAATAACTGGTGGACTTGGATTTATTGGTTCTCACATCGCTGATGAAGTAATAGGTAATAATGAAGTTACTATTCTTGATAATTTATCCACTGGAAATATTAATAATATAAAAACCACTGATGATGAAAATTTAAAAATCGTTAAAGAAGATATCCGTGACGCTAATTTAGATGATTTGACTTCCGGCATTGACTACATCTTTCACTTGGCAGCCATGGGAAGTGTTCCATTAAGTGTGGATAAACCTGTAGAATGCTGTGACATCAATCTTAATGCTACAATCAAACTTTTAAAGTCTGCCGTTGACAATGATGTTAAAAAAGTTGTGTTTTCATCTTCTTCTTCTGTTTATGGGCAAAATAGAAATATGCCTTTAAAAGAAACAGAACGTCCAATGCCAACTTCACCATATGCATCATCCAAAGCAAGCTGTGAGCTATATTTAAAGTCATTTTATGACAGTTACGGTTTAAACTACACTTCATTAAGGTATTTTAATGTCTTTGGACCAAGACAGGATAAAAACTCTCAATATGCTGCAGTCATTCCAAATTTCATTGGCACTATTCTAGAAGGAAACCAGCCCGAGATTTACGGAGACGGTGAACAGACCCGTGACTTTGTATTTGTAAGAGATGTTGCAAAGGCAAACATTGCTGCATGCAAATCCGATTATAACGGAATAGTCAACATTGCATCAGGTGAGAAAATAACAATCAACCAACTGTATGATATTGTTAAAAAGACTTTAAATAGTGATTTGGAGCCAAAATATTTGCCTGAAAGACAAGGAGATATTAAACATTCACTGGCTGATGTTAAAAATATGGAAAAAATCAATTTTAAAATAGATTCTACTGATTTTGAAAAACAGCTTGAAGAGACAATAAACTGGTTTAAAACAATATTATAGGCGTTTATATGGACCGAAGCGTAGCCAATTTCAATACCCGATTAAGAACCATTAGGATAAGAGATCTTCTTGTAGGTTTAATTGTCTCGTTTATCTTATTAATTGTTTTAATGGGAATTTTTCCAGAAATTTGGGAATCTGATGACTTGTTTTTCATTATTTATGTAGGATTAATTCTACTGTTCTTTGCATGGGCTTTAAAGGGAACAAGAGGGTTGAATTCTGATTTTCAGGATGTTTTGAAAAAAGAAAACTTTAGAGAAATCATTTATGTCTTCGCAATAAACATTATTTTTGCATGCCTATTCCTGTATCTGATTTCACTTTTGGATATGATACTGGGATTTGGTGACCCTACCTGGGTTTCCATTTGGGATATAGACAGCGTAAGTGTTGATTCATCATTATTGCTCTTTGACGCCATAGCTTCAATAATATTTGCCCCAGTTGTTGAGGAACTTATTTTCAGAGGAATATTATTCAATAGATTAAAAATTAGAATTGGAATAATCCCTGCAATGATTCTTTCATCATTCTTGTTTGGAATTGGTCATGATTTCGGTGGAATAACAAGTGCATTTCTATTTGGAATGTGTATGTGCATATTATACTTAAAAACAGACAATATTCTAATTCCTATTAGCGTTCATTTTATAAATAACGTTGTGGCAACGGTTATGGAATTAACTCCATTTGATGCAGTTACAGCACAATTCCCATTGATAATTCCTTCATTAACAATAACACTGATTGGAACTTATTACCTAATCAAATACATTGTTGATAAAACAACTGAAATTAAAAAGCAATATAGCTAAAAAAAGTTAAAATTAGTGGAATCCACATCCACTACAAGTTTCACATTTCTCTTCTTCAACAGGATCATATTGTTTATCCTCCTGAAGGGTTGCAGATATGAAATACTGATCCATTTCATCTTTATTTTTTAAAACTGGAGATATGCCTTTAAATTCACATCTCATATCACCGGTTCCACCAATATCTACTAAAATTGGCTCACCTAATTTAAATCTTTTGAAATATGCTTCGATTTCATCTTTTAAAGAGCCTGGAATTCTGAAATTGAAAGATAAGATATTATTTTCCTTCATTTTTAAACCGACATATTTTTGATCAATTTCATAATTCAAACCTAACTGTTTTTTGAAAATTATGTTTGTACCAATCTCATTAGATGTCATTTATAATCTCCTTATTTTTAATTAAATTAGAATTATTGTTTGAAATATATAACTTTCCTATAACATTCAACAAATCTGTACAATTTAAAAAATTTTCAAAATTAAAATTTATAACGAATTATCATGATTTTTAATAAGATTTATATAAAGTTAAATTCAAAATTTATTATATGTTATAATATTATATTATTATATCAAAATCAATTAGAAAAATAGGTGTTTATAAAATGAATGAATACAACAAAGATATTGGAAACAGAATTAGAGAATTGAGAGAACTTTCAGACATTACAATTAAAGAAATTGCTGAAGAATTGAATATTAAAGAAGAAACTTACATCCAATATGAAAACGCTGAAGTAGACATTCCAGCAAGTTTTTTATATGAACTTGCACACATTTTCAAAGTTGATTTAGGATTATTATTAACTGGCGAAGAAAGCAGAATGAGCATCTTCGATGTTACTCGTGCAAACAAAGGAGTTTCAGTTGATCGTAGGGAAGAATATACCCACGAGAATTTATGCTCCAATTTCATTCATAAACAGGCTGAAACATTCCTGGTTGTTGTGGACCCTGAAAAAAATCCCGTGCCTTCACTAAATTCACACCCTGGCCAAGAATTCAATTATGTTCTTGAAGGATCACTTAAAATTTACATACACAATAACGAAATCGTGTTAAACGAAGGAGATTGCATCTTCTTTGATTCAACACACAGACACGCAATGGTAGCACTTAACGATAAACCAGCTAAATTTTTAGCAGTAATCATATAATACTTACAGGAGATTAATAATGACTTCACTTATAGAAAATTTTGTTGAGAGAGTTAATTTTGACTCTTATGAAGACTTTTTTGAGAATTTTAAACTTAAATACGATGATGATTTTAATTTTGGATTTGATGTTGTAGACAAATATGCAGAAATTGACCCTGATAAGATTGCATTAATCTGGACCAATGACCACAATGAACATCATACTTTCACATTTAAAGACATGAAAGAATATTCCAATAAAACCGCAAATTTATTCAAACGTTTAGGAATTAAAAAAGGCGATTCAGTAATGCTAACCCTTAAAAACAGATATGAATGGTGGTTCTGTATGGTTGCATTACACAAAATCGGTGCAATAGCTATTCCTGGAACCCATATGTTAAAACTTCACGACATTGACTTCAGATTAAAACAGGCAGAAGTAAAACTCGTCGTATCAATAGAAGAAGATTCCCTTCTTCCCGATTATGAAAAGGCTCAAGAGGAATTAGGAATTGACCTTAAAAAATTAGTTATCGAAACTGAAAGAGATGGTTGGATTAATTTCAACGAAGCAATTGAAAAGGAAAGCCCTGTATTTGAAAGACCAACCGGTGAAGATAAAACCTATGCAGAAGAAGTATTCTTAATCTATTTCACCTCAGGAACCAGCGGACTTCCAAAAATGGTTTCACATAAGCATACCTATGCTTTAGGACACATTCCAACTGCTAAATATTGGCACAATGTCGTGGAAGATGGAATACACCACAGTGCAGCAGATACCGGATGGGGAAAAGCTGTATGGGGAAACATCTATGGCCAATGGATCAGCGGAACCGGAATATTCATTTATGATTATGACAGATTTAACGGAATCAAATTGCTTGAAAAGGTAATTGAAAATAAGGTAAATACTTTCTGTGCTCCTCCAACAGTTTACAGGTTCTTGATTAAGGAAAACATCAAAGGTTATGACTTTTCAAATTTCACTTATGTAACTACTGCAGGAGAACCTTTACCTCCTGAAGTTTCAGACAGATTCTATGACATTTCAGGTTTAAGAATCAAAGAAGGATTCGGACAGACTGAAACCGTATTATCCATCGGAACATTCATCTGGTTAGATGCTAAAGTCGGGTCCATAGGAAAACCTTCTCCATTATTTGATTTAAGATTATTAGATGAAAACCATGAAAGAGTAGAAATTGGAGATGAAGGAGAACTTTGTTTCAAACTTGAAGACGGACCAAATCCAGGATTATTCAAAGAATATTACAAAGATCCTGTTAAACAGGCTCAACAAATCCATGACGGATATTACCATTGTGGAGATACCGCTTGGGTTGATGAAGACGGATATGTACACTTTGTCGGAAGAAACGATGACATAATCAAATCTTCAGGTTACCGTATCGGACCGTATGAAGTTGAAAGTGCAGTATTGTCTCACGAAGCAGTATCAAACTGTGCAATTACCGCTTATCCTGATGAAGTCAGAGGCCAAATTGTAAAAGCAACCATTATATTGCAACCTGGCTTCGAACCATCAGAAAAACTTACAAAAGACATACAAAATCATGTTAAAAACGTTACAGCTCCTTATAAATACCCAAGAATGATTGAATATGTGGATGAAATCCCAGAAACAATCAGTGGTAAAACAAGGAGAGTTGAAATTAGAGAAAATGATAAAAATAAACTAAATTAGAGGATAGAATGACAGAAGAAATATCTTATCCAGTTATTGATAAAGAACTCTGCAAAGGATGTCACAGATGTATCGTGGGATGTCCTCAAAATGCAATTTTACTTAGTGATGAGATGAACAATGCTGGATACCAATTTGCTTATTATAGCGGAAATGGTTGTACAGGATGTAAAGACTGTTATTTTACATGTCCTGAACCATTAGCGCTTGAAGTACATCAATATAAAAAAATCGTTAATGATGAAGTTGGAAGAATGATTAAAGCCAAAGTTGCTAACAAAGGGGGAAAATAAATGAGCAATCAAATGGTAAAAGGAAATACTGCCGTTGTCATTGGTGCAATGTATGCCGGCTGTGACTGTTTCTTTGGATACCCGATTACTCCTGCAAGTGAAATTTTACATGAAGCATCCAAATATTTCCCGATGGTTGGAAGAAACTTTGTTCAGGCTGAAAGTGAAGAAGCATCAATCAACATGGTTTATGGTGCATCAGGTACCGGACACAGAGTTATGACTTCCTCATCAGGACCGGGCATCAGTTTAATGCAGGAAGGATTCACTTTCCTTGCAGGTTCTGAATTGCCTGCAGTTATAGTTGATATTATGAGAGCAGGACCTGGACTTGGAAATATCGGACCGGAACAAGGAGATTATAATCAGGTTGTTAAAGGTGGAGGTCATGGGAACTATAAAAATATAGTTTTAGCACCTAACAGCGTTCAAGAGATGTGTGATTTAACCATGAAAGCGTTTGAACTTGCAGACAAATGGAGAAATCCTGTTGTAGTTCTTGCTGACGGTACACTCGGCCAGATGGCTGAACCATTGGTTTTCCCTGAAAAAGCAATTGAACCTAAAAACGACAAAGACTGGGCAGTAAAAGGAACCAAAGAGACTATGGACAATCTCATTACTTCAATTTTCAATGACTTTAATGACCTTGAAGATTTCAACTATAAACTTCAGGAAAAATATGCTAAAATCGATGCTGAAGAAGTTATTGTTGACGAATATATGGTGGATGATGCTGATATCGTTTTAGTTTCATATGGAATAAGTTCAAGAATTGCAAGGTCAGCTGTAGACAAAAGTCGTGCAAACGGTTTAAAAGTTGGACTTTTAAGACCTATTACATTATCACCTTTCCCAGTTGACAGAATAAAAGAATTGTCAGATAAGGGCGTCAGTTTCATTTCTGTTGAAATGAGTAACGGTCAATTATTAGCAGATGTTCAATTTGCAGCTTTAAGAAAAGAAGACACTTATCTTGTAAACAGAATGGGCGGCAATCTGATTGAACTGAAACATATTCTCGCAAAAATCTATGAAATTGCAGGATATGAAGGCGAAGAAATAGATACTTCAAGAAGAAGTGATGAAAAGGCTAGTCCGAATATTATCGATTAAGGATGTGGAAAAAATGAGTGAAGAAATTAATAAAGATTATGAATTGCAGATACGTAGAAATCCACAATCCCTTTTAGAAGAGTATCCTAGAAAAGGAACTAATATTAAATCAACACACTATTGTGCTGGCTGTGGACATGGAATTTTACACAAATTAATTGCTGAATGTATGGACGAACTTGGAATACAGGAAAGATGTGTTATGATTTCCCCTGTAGGTTGTTCAGTATATGCATATTTCTACTTTAACTGTGGAAACTTCCAGACTGCACACGGAAGAGCTCCTGCTGTTGCTACAGGTATTTCAAGAGCTGAAGATAATGCCATTGTTATGAGTTATCAGGGAGACGGAGACTTAGCTTCAATCGGTTTGAATGAAACTCTGCAGGCTGCAAACAGAGGAGAAAAGATTGCAGTATTTTTCGTAAACAACACAGTTTACGGAATGACTGGTGGGCAAATGGCTCCAACAACATTAATCGGAGAAAAAACCGTTACATGCCAAACCGGTAGAGATCCAGATTATGCAGGACACCCTACCCACATGTGTGAGTTAATCAACACATTAAAAGCACCTGTATTTATTGAAAGAGTGTCTCTTGCAAATCCTTTAAAAATCAGACTTGCTAAATATGCAATCAAACAGGCATTAACCGTTCAAAAAGAAGGAAAAGGATATTCATTTGTTGAAGTATTATCACCTTGTCCTACCAACTTAAAACAGGATGTTGTAAGTGCTCAGAAATTTATTGAAGAACAGATGGAAAAAGAGTTCCCTGTTAAAAACTTCAGGAATAATTTATATACAAAAGAGCCTGTCCAAAGACCTGCAAGTGACTTTTCAACAGAATCATTAGATAAAATCTTTAATGTTTCAAGAAGCGAAGATGCAGGTTATGTTGATGATGATATCAAACCGGTGAGCATTAAAGTTTCCGGATTCGGAGGTCAGGGAGTTTTAAGTGCAGGACTTACCATTGCACAGGCAGCATGTGCTGAAGGAAGACATGTTTCATGGTATCCTAGTTACGGACCGGAACAAAGAGGTGGAAAATCCAATTGTTCTGTTGTAATTTCCAATGAAACAATAGGAACTCCTGTTGTTGATGATATTGACATTCTTATTGCTTTAAACAAACCTTCTTTAGAACAGTTCTCACAGGATGTTAAAGAAGGCGGAGTAATACTTTACGATGCAAAAATTGGTGAATTTGAAACCGATAGAGATATCAAAGTTATTTCAATGCCTTGTGTAGACATTGCAGAAGAACATGGAAATGCCAGAACTGCAAACACTGCACTTTTAGGTGCATTAACAGAATTAAGTGATGTTTTAAAACGTGAAAGTTATGAAAACGCTATTCGTGAAATGTTTGCATCCAAACCTAAAGTTATCGATGTAAATATTGAAGTCTTAGAAGCTGGAGCTGAATGGTTAAAAAACAATTCATAAGTGTGATTTGATGACATATAAAGAAATTTCAAGAAGTTATTTGGAAAATTACGGTTTAGGTATAGGAGACACCATTAAAGTAAATAAAGAAGACATTTCCTATACTGGTATTTTACTTGACCGACCAGAAGATGCCGATGACGGATATATCGTTTTGAAGTTATCAAGCGGATATAATATAGGCATAGCTATTGAAAGCACTACTGCAGAGTTAATTGAAAAAGGAGATAAACCTAAAATCGGTTACGATGAAACTGAAATTCCTAAAGATGAATCCAAACAGAATATTTCAATCGTGTCAACCGGCGGTACCGTATCATCCGTTATTGACTACAGAACTGGAGCTGTACATCCTAAGTTTACTGCATCAGACCTTGTTAAGGCCAACCCAGAATTATTAGATTATGCCAATTACAATGTAAAGGCATTATATAATATTTTAAGTGAAAATATGAAACCTGAATACTGGGTTAAAGCTGCTGAAGAAATAGCTTCAGACATCAATGATGGAACTGACGGTATTGTAATAGCTCATGGTACTGATACAATGCACTATACTGCAGCTGCATTAAGCTTTATGATCAAAACACCTGTTCCAATTATAATTACAGGAGCCCAAAGAAGTTCAGACAGACCTTCAAGTGATGCCAACATTAACTTGATTGATTCTGTGATTGCTGCAAAATCTGACATTGCAGAAGTTTGTGTCTGCATGCATGGAAGTTTAAATGACCAATACACTTACCTGCACAAAGGAACCAAAGTCAGAAAGATGCATACTTCCAGAAGAGATACTTTCAGAAGCATCAATGCTCAGCCAATAGCTAAAATCCAGAATAGAAAAGTCAACATTAATCCTGATTACGAGTACACTAAAAGAGGAGAAAATGAACTTGAACTGAATACTGGAATTGAAGAGAAAGTCGGATTCATCAAGAGTTTTCCGGGAATTTCTGAAGAATATGTTGAATATCACATTGACAAAGGATATAAAGGTCTCGTTATTGAAGGAACAGGACTCGGACATGTTCCGAATAATTTAATTGACTCATTTAAAAGAGCAAGAGACGAAAATATTCCAGTAATTATGACCTCACAATGTCTTTACGGAAGGGTAAACATGAATGTTTACTCAACAGGCCGTGAAATACTTGATGCAGGAGTAATATCAGGTCTTGACATGACACCGGAAACAACTTATGTCAAATTATGCTGGGCATTGGGTCAAAGTGACGATTACAGTAAAGTAAAAGAGATTATGCATGAAAATATTGCAGGTGAATTCAGCAAGAAATCATCAATCAAGGATTTCTTAAATTAAGGAGCTGTTAAGATGGATTATGAAAAATTAGGATTAAAAATGGGACTTGAAATTCACCAACAATTAAACAGTGAGCATAAATTATTCTGTCCTTGTAAAACAGAACTTGTTGATGATGATTTTGATGAAATGGTTCAAAGAAAATTAAGGCCAACCCAATCTGAACTTGGAGAAATCGACAGAGCAGCTTTACAGGAATCTCTAAGAGGTCTTAACTTCAAATATGAAAACTTCGAAAAACATACATGTCTTGTTGAAAACGATGATGAACCACCACACAGTCTAAACGAAGAGGCTTTAGACATTTGTATTACAATAGCTTGTTTGATGAACATGCATATTGTAGATGAATTCCATACCATGAGAAAACAGGTTATTGATGGAAGTAACACCGGAGGTTTTCAAAGAACAGGTATGGTTGCAACCGACGGTTACCTAGACACTCCATATGGAAAAGTAATTATTGAAAGCCTTGGTCTTGAAGAAGATGCTGCAAGAAGAATTGAAACCAAAGATGGATTTACCGAATTCAGACTAGACAGGTTAGGTATTCCTCTTGCTGAAATTACAACAGACCCTTCAATGCACCATCCAGACCAGGTAAGAGAAGTTGCATACATGCTTGGTCAGATATTAAGAAGTACCAATGTTAAAAGAGGTCTTGGAACAATCAGACAGGACTTAAACATTTCAATTGCCGAAGGTGCACGTGTGGAAATCAAAGGTGTGCAAGATTTAGACTTAATGGCTGAAATCGTAAACCGTGAAGTCACAAGACAACTTGAATTAATTGACATCAAAAAAGAGTTAGCTTCAAGAAACGCTGAAGTTTTAGAAGAAATTCACACATTAGATGAATTATTCGAAGATACTGAATCCAAAATTTTAAAATCAGCTGAAACAATTAAAGCAGTTGTTCTTAAAGGTTTTGATGGTTTGATTGGTCGTGAAGTCCAACCTGGCAGAAGATTTGGAACTGAAATTGCAAGTTATGCTAAAAAACGTGGCGTTTCAGGAATATTCCATTCCGATGAACTGCCAGCTTATGGAATTACAGCTGAAGAAGTTGAAAAGGTTAATGACTTTTTAAACATTGGCGATGATGATGCATTCATTATTGTAGCACATGACGAAGACATTGCTCTTTCTGCATTAGAAGAAGTTAAAAGAAGAGCTAACTTAGGTCTTGAAGGCGTTGTTGAAGAAACAAGAAAAGCACTTGAAGACGGAAATACTGAATACATGAGACCACTTCCGACTGCAAACAGGATGTATCTTGAAACTGATATACCATTATTTAAGATTACATCTGATAGAATCGAACCGATAGCTAACAATCTACCTGAACTTCCTGATGTTAAACAAGCAAGAATTATTGAAGAATATGATTTAAGTGAAGATTTGGCAACACAACTTGTTAAAAGACAGGAAGCAGACATGTTTGAAGCTATTTTAAGTGATGTTGATGTTGATGCAACCCCTGTTGCTTCACTTCTCGCATACGATTTACGTGAAATCAAAAGGGAAGGCCATAACATTAATGTGTTAACATTAGACCACTTCAAAAGCATTTTCACTTTACTTGCTGAAGGTAAAATTGCAAAGGACAGCATTCGTAAATTAGCAATTGAAACCATCAAAGCGCCAGAAATGGAAATTTCCGAAATTGCTGAGAAAAACAACTTGACTATGCTCAGTGAAGATGACGTTAAAAATATCATTGCAGAAATTGTAGCAAACAATGAAGGAATGGTAAAAGAACGTCAAATGGGAGCTATGGGTCCTTTGATGGGAATGTGCATGAAACAACTTAAAGGAAAAGCTGACGGAAGCTTAGTCAACCAGGTTGTTCGTGAAGAAATTCAAAAATTAATTTAAGTTAATCATATGATTAACTTCTTTTTTTATACTTTTTATACATGAAAAACTTGCTCATAACTCATTTGTTCAATTTAACTATTATATATACTTGAAAAAACAAATAAGCATATAGGTGATAAATTGAACAAGTTAGATGATATTATTGTTTCAAGAGCAATTATCGAAGAATTCATGAATGATTTTCTAGACTACACAGATATTGATGTAGCTATCGGTGGTGGAGGACCATCCGGAATCACCGCAGGATACTATCTTGCAAAAGCAGGATACAAAGTGGCATTATTTGAAAGAAAACTCTCCATTGGTGGAGGAATGTGGGGAGGAGGAATGATGTTTAACAAAGTAGTTGTGCAAGAGGAAGGATGCAGAATCCTTGATGAGTTTGGAATCAACTACAAAAAATATCAGGACAATTACTATACCGCAGACTCCATAGAATGCACTTCCACACTTACATCTAAAGCAACTCAAGCTGGCCTTAAAGTGTTTAACTTAATGTCAATTGAGGATTTAATGGTGCGTGAAAACGGAATAAACGGAGTTGTCCTCAACTGGAGTTCAGTTGAAATGAGTGGCCTACATATAGATCCACTTACAATCAGATCCAAAGCGGTTATTGATGCAACAGGACATCCATTAGAAATAATCAAGATTGTTCAAAACAAAATGGAAGCTCCACTAAACACTAAAACCGGTAAAATCATGGGAGAAAAATCCATGTGGGCTGACCGTGCTGAAGGGAAAATCTTAGATAATGTAAATGAAGTCTATCCAGGATTATACGTTACAGGTATGACTGCAAATGCTGTTCACGGTTCACAGCGTATGGGACCAATCTTTGGAGGAATGCTTTTAAGTGGTGAATACGTCGCTAAAAAAGTAGCTGAAGATTTGGAAAACAGGAAATGAATAACTAAAAAACCATCACCAACAACTAACCATTTTCAAAAAATATTTTTATTAGCGATTTATAAAAATATCCATAACGAATGTTAAATGGTGAGTATTATTAAAAAAATTCTAATTTTATCAGTTTTAATTATATTATTGTCTATTCCTTTTGTATCAGCAGAAGATACAACTATTGATAACTCTACAACTATTCAGAACGCTGTTGACAATGCCAACGCAAGCGATACAATTTATTTAAATCCTGGAGTCTACAAGCAGTCAGGAATTAAAATTGACAAAAATTTAACCCTGCAGGGACTTGGTGATGCAAGTGAAATTGTAATTGATGCAGAACAGAAAGATTCCATCATTCTAGTTGATTCAATATCAAAAATAACAGTTAAAAACATCACATTCATAAATGCATTTTCTGACAGTAACGGAGGTGCAATAAAAGTTACAAACGGAGGCCATCTGGTCGTGGACAACTGTAATTTTGAAAATAACAGTGTTGATGACAGCATGGGTGGAGCAATTGCAGTTTATGGCCATTACTATGTAAACCCATCCAAATCCAATTGGGGATCTCTAACAATAACAAATTCAAATTTCACAAACAATTACGCAGGCGTTGACGGTGGAGCGACAACAACTTACCTATCAGTAGCACATATTTCAAACTCCAATTTTATCAATAACTCAGCAGGACGTGACAGTGGAGGAGTTAATACCCGGGGGACCGACATAACATTTATCGACAACTGCACATTCATTGGCAATTATGCTGAAGAGGCAGGAGCTGCAATCAAAAACTACCTAAGTGAAATGACAATAACAAACTGTTATATCTACAATAATACTGCAAAAATTATCGCAGGTGCAATCAGAAACTGCGGTCCTCTAACAATGACTCATACCAGTGTTATCAACAATACTGCTGGCAGAATCGCAAGTATTCTGGAAGTTTACCTTGAAGAGCCAAATCTCATCCCACTTACCAAATTCAATTATAACGAATTTATTGGAAATTACGCTCCAAAAGAGTCCATTGCCCACATTTATGACATGGGAACTGTTGCACATGACTTTAACTACAATTACTGGGACATTACACCAAATACTTCCGAGTGGAATGCATCTTTCATTTGTGAGGCATGTCCAAATCCAAGCATCTGGCTGGAACTCGTTAATGAAACAATTATTGCATCCAATATGACTCGAGGATACAACAGCGCATATGATTTTAATGCAATATTTTTAGACAAATATGGAATCGGTTTAATAAACAAAGAAGTTCACTTTAATGTCAATGGTAAAAACCATACTGTTTTAACCGATGAAAACGGCCTTGGGAAATTAACCCTAAAATTACCAGTCGGATCTTATGAAATTACATCCGTTAATCCTGCTACAGGAGAGGAAGTTACTTCAAATGTTAAAATTGTTTCAAGAATTACTCAAAATAACGATTTAACCAAAGATTATCTTGATTCAAAAACATTTACTGCAAAAATCATTGGTGATGACGGCAATGCAGTTGGAAGTGGAGTGAAAGTGAAAGTTACACTTAATGGAGTGACAAGCACATTAAAAACCAATTCCAAAGGAATCATTACAAAAACTATCAGTTTAACAAGTGGAAAATACACCATCAAGGTTAACTACAAAGGTTATACTGCTTCAAATAAGATTACTGTTAAAAATATCTTAAAATCAAAAAATGTTGCAGTTAAAGTTAAAAAGCCGATTACAGTTAAAGCTACTTTAAAATACTCCAATGGCAAAGTTTTAAAGAACAAAAAAGTTACCTTTAAATTTAAGGGAAGAACCTATTCTGCCAATACCAACAGCAAAGGAACAGCGAAGGTTTCCATAAAAAACACTTATAAAGTTGGCACATATAAGATTTACATCAAATATGTTGACCAGCAAATAAAACAGACCGTTAAAATCAAAAAATAAGTGATTTTTTTAATCACTTCCTTCTTTTATTTTTAGGTTAACCTAAAAAAATGAAAAGCTTTATATACTACCATGACAAATTACTATATAGAGAAAGATTTAGGCGAACCTAAATAATCTCACATCATTAGTCAATAATGATAAACTCTCCAAAATTAGAAAATGTGTTAAATTAGATTTCCACAATTTGCTAATTTGATACAAGTCGGAAAAATGAAAAAAATCTGCCAAAATTCATAAATTTTTCCTCAAAAAAACAAATGGTGTTTATAAGCCTAAACACCTATTATCTCTCTTTTTTTATTCAACAAAACATTAACGATATTTATTTTAAAATATAAACACTTAAATTCCGTAGAATTCCACTATTTTATCTAACTTATCGGTTATTTTAACATCAAACATGCAATAGTTTTCACACTTCATGCATTTTTCACATTCACTTGCATGATGAGACAGTTTAAGGTAATGAGTTTTAGCCAGTTCATCTCCAATCATGGACAAGTCATATAATTTTGAAATCAATGAAATTGGAATTTCATTTGGACATGGCTCGCAATGACCACAATACATGCATTGCCCTTCAATATTAACACCGATATCACCAATAACTGAATAATCACAATCTTTGGGTTCAGCATTCAGATAATTCAGACTTTCCTTAAGTTGGGATAATGATGATATTCCC
>JAFUCN010000109.1 GCA_017459665.1 Methanobrevibacter sp.
ATCAGCTGGCCTTTATGCAGGCGTAAGCTGTACAGGAGATAAGCTTGAAAAGGCTAAAATGATTTATGAGCAGTTGCTCGGTGCAATCACTGCCAAAAAATACTTTGACGTAAAGTTCAACATTGCAAACAGCAAAATCGAGGAAGTTTCAAGCTATTTAATTGAAAACAGGCTTTGTGCCGATGAACCTACACTGACTCCAGGGTCTGACTTTTCACAAATCAACGTCTTGATTCCTAAATCAAAATTCCCTGAAATGGTGGATGCCATTAAAGGTTTTGACGCAACTTCTATTATCAGAAATGATTTAAAACAATTAATTGAATAATCATTTCTTTTTCTATTTTTTTTAAAACCATCGTGATAAATCGTTAACATTTATTAAGTATTTCTGACATAATTTAAAGTATATTATTTGGATGGGATAACATGTTAACATCTGTTCAAAAGGAAATTTTACAAACATTAATCAATTTATATCAGTCCTCAAATGGCAAATCCATTAAGGGAGAAGACATTGCTGAGGTTATGGGAAGAAACCCTGGAACAATCAGAAACCAGATGCAATCTCTAAGAAGCCTGAGTTTAGTTAAGGGCGTACCTGGTCCGAGAGGAGGATACAAACCAACCATTGAAGCTTATCATTCTCTAAACATTTCAGTTTCAAATGATGATTCCAAAGTGCCGATTTATAAAAACGGTGAGAGAATCGAAGACATTTCTGTTGCAAAAATAGAGTTTACAAGTGTTCCGCAGCCAAGTGAATGTGAAGCTGCAATCAAGGTATTGGGAAGCATCAAGGACTTGAATTTGGGAGATACCGTAAGCATAGGTCCAACACCGGTTAACAACCTTGGAATAATGGGTGTCATTGTTGGACGTGATGATATGGACAATATCCTGCTGGTGGATACATCTACAATAAGAAGCATTCCCAAAAAGACTGTTGGAGACATTGCAAGCAGAGATGTAATCTCATTTTCAATGGAATGTTCAATTAAAGAAGCGGCCAAAAAGCTGGCAGAAAATGAAATTGACGGCGCTCCTGTAATGAAAAACAAAATGGTGGTTGGAGTATTTACCCTATCAGATTTGGTTCATGCAATAGCCGAAGACAAGGAAAATTTGACTGTCGGAGAGTTGATGTCAACAAACGTAGTTATTGTAAATGAGGATTTAAAGATTGCCAATGCTATAGAAGTAATGCTTAAAAAGTCAATTTCAAGGCTGATTGTAGCAGACAACAACCAGGTTCTTTTGGGAATCGTTACAAGAACAGATTTAATAAACAGCATTACAAACCTCGACCAGTTCCCAATCGTTACAAATTAATTTTTCTAGTGATTTCATGAAAGTAAATCAAATCAATGTAGACAGCAATATGAAAGTTTTGGATTTATTGAACCAGTTCGATAAATCAGGCGTTTTAGGTGCAGGAAGCGTAGCCCGTGCATGCAATGTCCTAACAGATATGATTAAAGATGATGACATGAAGGTATTCATGAGCCTTGGAGGGCCTCTGATACCTGGAGGCATGAGAAATATCGTAACCAAAATGATTAGGGAGGGTCATGTAGATTTGATTGTATCAAGCGGAGCAAACATTACTCATGACCTTGTTGAGGCATTTGGAGGAAATCACTATCGCCATGAAGGACGTGACGATGAGGACTTGAATGCCGATGGAATCGGAAGGATTGCAGATATCAATGTCGGGTCAGATGACTTTACTGTCTTTGAAAGAGAAATCACAAAGATTTATGTAAAGATTTCATCCGAGAAAAAACAAGTATCAATTCAGGAATTATTATATGAAATCGGACTTCTTGTTGAAGATGATAACTCTTTTGTTGCAGCTGCAGCCAAAAACAACGTTCCCATATTTGCACCTGGTCTGATTGATTCGATGATGGGTCTTCAGCTATGGATTTTTTCACAGGACCATGACTTTGTCGTTGATGCGGTAGCCGATATGCACTATTTATCAGATATCGTATTTGAAGCCGAAAAGGTAGGTGCCATCCTTTTGGGAGGAGGCCTTACAAAGCATTATACCTTAGCTTCCAATGTAATTAAAGGCGGTCTTGATGCAGCTATTCAAATTACAATGGACAGGCCTGAAGCTGGAAGTCTGGGCGGTGCACCCCTTGAAGAGGCAAAATCCTGGTCAAAGGCAAGATGCGGATCCAATCTTGCAAGTGTTGTTGGTGACGTTACAGTCATTTTCCCATTGATTTATGCTGCTACATTAGATAAACTCGAGTGATTTGATGAGTTACATTATTTTAGCTATTTTATTTATGTTGTCTGGATTTTTCATGAAATATTCAGATGATTTATTTGATGAAAAGAATGATTTAAGGTTTGCAAGTGTTTTTGGCATTCTTTGCGGAATTACATCAGCGGCCGCAACAGTCTACAGCGTTGAGGCAGCATATATTTTCATAGCTATCTTAATAGGCAACCTAATAGCACTTAAGGTTGACGGAATCCATCACATCATTACACTGATTGTTTTTGTTGTGATATGTCTTGCGGCAGGACTTCCGCAGTTGAGTCTGGTAGTTCTCCTAATCTGTATTTTATCAGCATTTTCGGATGAAGTCGGGCATGAGCTGATTTCAAAAGTTACTCAAAACAAGTTTTTAAATCTATTTTTCGAATACCGCTTTGTGATGAAGGTCGTAATCTGTCTTTTGGCGATTTGTGGTGTATTCAATATTTTAATATTTGTTTGTTTTATACTCTTTGAGCTTTCCTATGAAGCTGCAGGAGTTATTTTTAAAAAATAGTTAAAAAAAGGAATATAAAATTCCTTTCTATTCGCTAAGTTCAATACCCATTTTACCAGCTACTCTAGCGAGTAATACGGTAACGATTACTGCAACAACAGTTACAACGATTGCGTAGGTAAATAAACTTGGAAGAGCGTCTCCAGTTCCGATGAATTGTTCGATTAATTTTTGGATAGCGTCGTTCCATGCTAAACCTGCAACGAATGCGAATGCAGTAGTGATTAATCCAAGGATAGTTTCCATGATTAATTTTGTTACTTCGGATGCCACATTTTCACCTCCATTTGAATGATGTGTTCAAGGATAATTAGAACAATTATACTTTTATTTTTTTTACTTAAAATAATTTACTTAAGAGTTTCGATTAATTGCTCGCATGCAAGTTTTGGATTTTCGGCTTCGTATATGCTTCGACCAACGATGATTGCATTTGAATATTGTAATGTTTTTTTACCGTCACCGCCCTGTTTTCCAACACCTGGTGAGATAATGAATGCATCTGGACCGACGATATTTCTTATTTCGGACAATCTGTCGAGTCTTGTTGCAGGGGCTACGAAATTAGTTATTTTCATGTCGATACCCATTTGAGCTATTGCGTCTGCATTTTTCTGCAGAAACATTTTTGCTCCCGGATGTGACATTTCGGTAAGTAAGAATAATTCTTTACTGTGTTCGTTTGCCATATCAAGACATGCCTGGACGCTGTCTTTTCCGACAAATCCGTGGCATATTATTGCATCTGCACCGGCCTTGAATGTCTCGTCACAGATTTTTGAGTTTGTTGCATCGATATCTGCCACCTTGAAGTCACAAATCACCTTAAAGCCGAATTTGTCTTTTAAGGTTTTTATTATTTCAAGGCCTTCTGCAAGGGCCAGCGGGTAGCCTATCTTTATTGTGTCGAGGTAGTCTTTTACATTTTCACATATGTCAATTGCTTCACTTTCACTCATCACGTCTAGTGCCAGTATAAGGTTGTTTTTTATATTCATATTATCCTCTTTATCTATTTTTCAAATTAAATTATTAGGTTTGCCTAAAATTTGTTTATGCAATTACTAATAATATTTATATACAATAAAGTATATAATAAGATTATCAATAAAACTTTAATTTAAATTAATTATAATTTAAATTTTTATTGAGTAGAAAATCAAATAATATTGATAGATTATTCGGAGGAAATTATTTATGCATATTATGGAAGGGTTCTTACCACCATTTTGGTGTGCTGTTTGGTATGTAATAGCAATCATCGTTGTGGCATACGGACTCTATGAAATTAAAAAGGTAGTAGATGAAACACCTGAATCTAAAGCTTTACTTGCTGTAAGTGGTGCATTCATGTTTGTTATTTCATCTTTAAAATTGCCTTCTGTAACCGGAAGTTGTTCTCACCCAACTGGTAACGGATTAGGTGCAGCATTATTTGGACCTGCTGTAACTGGTGTATTAGCAACTATCGTTTTAATCTTCCAAGCTGTATTACTCGCTCACGGAGGATTAACCACTTTAGGAGCTAACTGTGTATCCATGGGTATCGTAGGACCATTTGTCGGATGGGTTATATACAAATTATTAACTAAAGCTGGAGTTCCATCTAAAATTAATATTTTCTTAATTGCATTCATTGCAGATATCGTAACTTACATCGTAACTGCAATCCAATTAGGTTTAGCATTCCCTGAACCTACCACTATGGCTGCAATTACAAAATTCTTCTTAATCTTCGCTCCAACACAATTACCATTAGCAATCGCTGAAGGTTTATTAACTGTAATTATCTGGAACGGATTAATGAGTTACAAACCTAAATTATTAAACAAATTAGGTGCAATTTCAGACAGTGAATTATCTAAAGGTGAATAGAATGAAATACGAAAACATTATTTTAGCAATTATCATTATTGCAATTTTAGTCATTCCTTTAGCAATGTATTCCGGTCTTGGTGAAGACGAAGGATACTTCGGAGGATCTGACGATCAAGGATCTGATGGTGTTTCAGAAACTGGATATGAACCTTGGTTTAATTCATTTTGGGAACCACCAAGTGGTGAAATAGAAAGTTTATTATTCGCTGTCCAAGCAGCTATTGGAGCAATCATTATCGGTTACTTCTTTGGCTACTGGAGAGGACAAGGTAAAGAAGAATAATTTTTCTTCTTTAACTTTACTTATTTTTTTATAGGTGAACATATTGAAATTTGATATAGATTATATAGCACATAATAACAGGTTATCTGATTTTAATATGTATGTTAAGGTAATCGTTGCAATTGGTTTAATGATTATAACATTAATATTGGATAATTTAACACTTGATATAATTGTCTTCGTTTTAATGGCCATATTGGTATTGGGTGTGGCTCGAGTATCAGTTAAATCATATCTTAAGTTTTTAACAATTCCAATCGTATTTGCAGTTATTACATGTTTATTTTTGATATTTTTCTTTGGACATGGTCCGCTAATCTATGATACAGGATTATGGGGCATAGGAATAACTCAATCCTCTCTTGATTTGGGAATAAAAACATTCTGTCGTTGTTTTGCATGTTTTTCATGTTTAGGATTTTTAACACTGACAACACCTATAGCAGATATTCTTCAATGTTTGCACATGGTAAAAGTTCCAGTAATTTTCATTGACATTGCTCTTTTGATGTATAATACAATATTCATATTTTTAGACCAATTGGATACAATGAGAAATGCTCAACAGACAAGATTAGGTTATACAGGTTCAAAAAATACTTATAAATCATTAGGTATGCTATTCAGTAACTTATTCTTCAGGTCTCTCGACAAATCAGAAACACTCCAGTGTTCTCTTGATTCAAGATGTTATCAGGGATACTTGCCGGTTTACAAACCTAAAAGAGGAGGAAAATAAATGTTAAAAGCAGAAAATATATCATACTCTTATGATGACGGAACACAAGCTTTGAAAAATGTCAACTTGGACGTTGAAAAAGGTGAAATGGTTTCACTTCTCGGAAAAAACGGTGCAGGTAAATCCACATTGTTCTTGCATTTCAATGGAATTTATAAAGCCGACAGTGGAAAGATTATCATTGACGGCGAAGAGCTAAAACACGACAAGAAAAGCTTGATGAAATTCAGACAGAAAGTCGGAATCGTTTTTCAAAACCCGGATGACCAGCTTTTCGCACCTACCGTTGAAGAGGACGTCGCATTCGGTCCGCTAAACTTGGGTCTGTCACAGGAAGAAACACAAAAAAGAGTCGCAGATGCTTTAAAGAGAGTTGATATGGAAGGTTTTGAAAGGAAAGCTCCCCACCATTTAAGTGGAGGTCAAAAAAAGAGAGTGGCTATTGCAGGAATTTTGGCAATGCAACCACAAATCATGGTTCTCGATGAACCGACATCAGGTCTTGATCCTAAAGGAGCATCAGATATTTTAAAACTTTTATATGAGTTAAATGATGAGGGCATGACCATTATTATTTCAACACACGATGTTGATTTGGTGCCGATTTATTCAAGTAAGGTATATGTAATCAGTTCTGGTGAAATTATTAAGAGCGGAACTCCAAAAGAAGTCTTTGGGGATATTGATTTAATAAGGAGTGCAAATTTGAGACTTCCAAGAGTAGCTCATTTATTTGAGATTTTGGATAAAAGAGATAATTTCGACCTTGATGGTGATTATCCTTTAACAATTTCTGAAGCCAGACGTTTAGCGGTTGAATTACATAACCACTAAAACTATTTTTTTTTAAATTATGAAATTTTCATAAAATTAAAAGCGAAAGTATTACTCGCAGAGAAAATTAATAATACTTTCTGAAATTCACTAAACATTTATATTTTAATAAACATACTTTTTTATAAGGTGAATTTGAATGCGCATTGGAATTTGTGATACAACATTTGCTCGTTTTGACATGGCATCAGCAGCTATCGACGAGCTTAAAAAGAACGCTTATGACTTAAAGATTATCAGAGAAACTGTTCCTGGAGTAAAGGATCTTCCGGTAACTGCAAAAATCCTCATCGAAGAGGAAAACTGCGACATTGTAATGGCACTTGGAATGCCTGGGCCAATGGAAAAGGACAAGATGTGTGCTCATGAGGCATCAACAGGCCTTATCAATGCACAGCTCATGACAAATACACATATCTTGGAGGTATTTGTCCATGAGGATGAAGAAGAAGATCCTGTTGAACTTGCAAAACTTGCAGAAAACAGGGCAAGAGAACATGCGCAGAACTTAATTAAAATGATGTATCACAGAAAAGCAATGAGAAAAGAAGCGGGAATGGGAATGCGTGAAGGTAAAGAAGACGCAGGACCGCTATAGTAAGGTGCATAATGGGATTTGAAATTTCAGCCGAGGATAAGGACTTGACCTATATCATACTTCCGGCTTACAATGAGGCAACAAGAATCCGGCCGGTAATCGAAGAGATTGCCCGGAAAGGATACAAGATGATTATTGTCAATGACGGCTCTTCAGACAATACTTTAGACGTCATCAAGGCCTCACAAAAGAAGTATCCGAAAAACATATTCATCTACAGCCACATAATCAACCGTGGTGTTGGAATGGCGATGCAGACAGGTTTTGATGCTGTTTTAAGATACAATCCGAAATATGTTGTAAACATGGACTCTGACGGTCAGCATTCAGTTGATGATTTGGAAAATGTTCTGGAGCCGTTGGTTACAGGAAGAGCTCAGGCAGTAATCGGCGTCAGGCCGCTTAAGGACATGCCATTAAGCAGGAATTTTGCAAATGCCATAATGAATCTTTTGACCAGAATATTTTACAGGGTAAATGTAAGTGACTCACAGACAGGTTTCAGGGCAATAACTGCTGAAGCCTTGAAAAAAATTGAAATCAACGCAAGAGGATATCTGATTTCATCAGAATTTATCCGTGAAGTTCACGATAATAAAATTCCATTTGAAGAGGTTCCAATCAAGACAATCTACACTCCCGAAACCCAGGCAAAAGGAACAAACGTTACAGAAGCATTCAAGATTTTAATACAAATGATCAAACATCAGTTTTAAGGTGGTTAAATGTTATTATATTCAATTTTATTTCCAATAATATCTCTAATAGCCATTGCTTGGTTTTTATTCAGACATCTGAAAGGAAAGAATTCCTTAACTACAGTGATACTGTGGACAGTGCTGTGGATTTTTGTAATAATATTTTCAATATTTCCAAATACAAGTTTTGTATTTGCAAGGCTTTTCGGTATTACACGTGGTCTGGACTTTCTGATTATCGTAGTATTTATCGTGCTCTTTTATACAGTATTCAAGCTATACTTCAGGGTTGATGAACTTCAGGAGCAATTGAATACCATTGTAAAGGAATTGGCTTTGCAAAATGAGATAACTTCAGATGATGAGGATGAATAATGCTTTATTTTAGAGGATGCACTGCAAGAGAAAAGGAAACTGGCATTGGAGATGCCACTGAAAGACTTTTAAATTTGGCTGGAGTCGACTATCACACTTTGGATGATGAGGCATGCTGCGGATCTGTTTTGCTAAGAACAGGGTTTACACATGAAGCTGAAAAACAGATAGAAAAAAATACTCAAGTTTTAAAGGGTGAAAGGATTTTAACATCCTGTGCTGGATGTTTCAAGACATTAAGTGAGGACTACGAAGGCCTTGATGTAATTCATATTTCTCAATTTTTAAATGAACTGATAAAAGAGGGCAAGCTTAATTTCAAAAAAACTGATTTGGATGTTACATATCACGATTCATGCCATTTGGGCCGTCACATGGAAGTATTTGACGAGCCAAGAGATGCAATAAAAGCAGTTGCAAATCTCATCGAAATGGAAAATATTCGTGAGGACAGCCTGTGCTGCGGAGCAGGTGGTGGCGTAAAGTCAGCCTATCCTGAAATTGCAGACGAGATGGCAAAAGCAAGAATCGCCCAGGCAAAAGATACAAACTCTAAAACTCTGGTGACTCCATGTCCTTTCTGTAAATTGAATTTGAAAAATGATGAAATGGAAGTTTTGGATTTGACAGAATTTCTGGTTAAATATGGTGGTGTAGATGAAATCCAGTGAACTTGAAACAATGAGAAAATCATTCAATACAGTAAAAAGGAGATCTTCTTCAATCAAAGACTCACCATCAACCAAAAGGCTCACAGAAAGGGTTCGTGAGATTAAAAAATATTCCATCGAACATAATGAGGAGCTGTTTGGCCAGCTTAAGGAATCATTCAAGCGCAATGATATCGAGTTAAAACTTGCAGAAACTTCCGGTGATGCTTTAAGGATTATTGATGATTTATTAGATGAATATGATGCAACCACTATTGCAAAGGCCAAATCAAATACCTTAGGTGAAATCAAGCTTAAGGAACATTTAAATGATAAGGACATTGATGTTGTTGAAACCGATTTGGGAGACCGTATCCTTCAGCTTAAAAGAACTGACAACAAGCCGGTTCACCCGACAGGACCAGCTTCACATCTAAACATTTCAAAGATTACTGATATTGTTAACGATTCACTTGATGTCAATGTCAATCCTGAAGCCCGTGAAATCATGGAGGTCGTAAGGGCTGATGTGCTAAATCGCCTAAAAAGTGCCAACGTAGGTATAAGTGGAGCCAATGCTATTGCATCCGAAGAGGGTTCCCTTGTAATGGTGCACAATGAGGGCAATATTTCAATCATTTCACTCAAAGATTTGCATATAATTGTAGCTGGAATCGATAAAATCGTACCTTCACTTGAGGATGCAATGTCACTTGTGAAATTGGAGACAATATTTGCAACAGGAAACTTCGTCACATCATATATGAACGTAATATCCGGACCGTCAAAAACCGCAGATATCGAGAAAAAGCTTTTGAAAAACATGTACGGTGCAGAACGTGTAGTGGTCATTCTTTTGGACAATGGAAGAAGCGAAGCGACAGCCGAGTGCCTTTACTGTATAGGATGCGGAAACTGTGTTGTTCACTGTCCGGTTTACAATGCGGTCGGAAACGAATTCGGCTTTAACAACTACCTCGGCGGCCGAGGGGTTGCAATGTCAAAATTCATAGAAGATGACGAGACATGCTATAATTCAGGTCTTTACATGTGCACACTATGTGGACTGTGTACATTGAACTGTCCTGTGGCAATTCCGACAAATGAGATAATCGAGAACATGAGGAAACTTTCAACTGATGTCGGTTTTTATCCTAAAGCTCATGGTGTCATTAAGGACAATGTTTCAAAAAATGATTCTCCATATTAACTTAATATTTTCTTTTTTATCTAATTTTGAGATGTTTTAAATCTTTTTTTCTAAATTAAGCTAAAAGTTGTATGAGTTCGTAATTGTATTCGTTTGATTAAACCTAAAATTATATATACTTTGAACACTTAATTTTATTTAATTAAATACTTATTAAATGTAACTTAATTTTGATTTAAGTTAATCATTGGGCTTTAATAAAAACATTTAAATATTACTAAATTAATAATTAGTATTACTTGTTGGGAGGCAAAACAAAAAATAGGAGACTAAAAAAATGATTCATGAAGTGCATCAGCAGCAAATCCCAAGTATTTTAAGTAATGCTACACAAATAGCATATGAAAAAGTCAAATCATTAATTTTAAAAATTTTTTCATTAATTAAGGAGCATGTAAAGCAAAAAAATATTAAGGAAGAATTCTACCAATCTTATATGGGTTTTGCCAGAAAATTGAAAGATGAGGGGCATGATGAAGAATGTTATTTGTTCATGTCCATTTGTGAAATGTATTATATGCTAATTGACAGAACAAATGAACTAATTGCTCATGAAGAATTTTTTACAGAGCTATTTGAGGCTTTTGATGAATTATTATTAATGAAAATTAATGATTCTGATAAATATAATGAAAAACTCATAGATTTTAACATGGATTTTAGAAAAAAACGCAGATATTATTATACTGAAGTTGCTAAGCCAAGTAAACATTATGAGGAGTCTGTACTTGAGGAAATTTCAAGCCATCTGATAAGGTTGTGATATAATGGCTGAAAAAGTATTTTGCGATACATGTGTGACAATTGCACAGGTATTTCATATTAACTCTCTTCATTTGAGGTCTAAAGATGTATTCAACTCATATTCTGAATATTATTGGTCAAATTTTGTAAAAGAAGAATATGAACGTAGATTTGACGAAAAACTTAAAAATCTTTCAAAATTTTTTCAAGATGTTAAACTAGAACTTGAAAATCCAAATCAGGAATTCTTTTCATTGGATGATTTGACTAAGTATGCTTCTAAAAATTATTCTGGAAAGATTGAAGATGATGCAATTAGTTCAATATCTCCTTTTTGGGATACTTATATTGGAATTGAATCCCAAATTTCATTTAATTACTTAAAAAACAATATTGATGATTGTTTAAATGATTTGTTAATCAATACAGAAATCAATGGATCCAATTTAGAAACTAAAATGATATTAACTCCAGAAAGAGAAAGAAAATATAGAAAAATTGATTCAATATTAAAATCTAAAGGAGTTAAAAAAGCTGATATAACTGTTACACTTGATGGACATGACTTTGCATGCTTCAACAGTTCTCCAGTTGATTTTGTCACATTTGATGATGCATGTTTCAATGGTGCCAGTAATGTAGAGGCATTATGCTTCGAGTCAGTTAAGGGAAAATATGACTTTGCCTCATAACATTAATTTTTCTCTGCAATCCCTATTTTTTCCATATAAACAATAATATTATAAGTAATAAAGAAGTAATATTATTATATTATAAAATTATATTTTATTGGAGGAAATAAATGCTTCTATTAATAAGTCCTATAAATCGTGAAGAAGCTCTAGAATCTATTAAAGGTGGAGCAGACATTGTTGATGTAAAAAATCCTAAAGAAGGTTCTTTAGGTGCTAATTTCCCTTGGGTAATCAAGGAAATCAGAGAATTGACTCCTGAAGACAAGCTCGTAAGTGCTACTTTAGGTGATGTGCCTTACAAACCGGGTACAGTTTCTCTTGCAGCAATGGGTGCTCACGTTTCTGGTGCTGATTATATTAAAGTCGGATTATACGGAACAAAAGACCATGATGAAGCTGTTGAAGTCATGGAAAATGTTGTTAAAACCGTAAAAGATGTAAGTGAAGATACAATTATCGTAGCAGCAGGTTATGCTGATGCCCACAGAGTGGGTGCGGTTGACCCTATGGACATTCCAAAGGTTGCTCGTGATGCAGGATGTGACCTTGCAATGCTCGACACTGCTGTTAAAGACGGTCATACCTTATTTGACTATCTTGATATTGATCAGTTAAAAGAATTTGTTGAAGAGGCTCACAGCTATGATTTATTAACTGCACTTGCAGGTTCCGTTAAAAAGGAACAGTTAAAACCTCTGCATGATATCGGCTGCGATGTTGTTGGTATCAGAGGAGCTGCATGTGTAGGCGGTGACAGAAATACTGGTAAAATACACCACACTGCAGTAGCTGAGCTTAAGGAATTATGTGATTCATTTTAATTAAGGGGATAAATACATGTCATATTCTAAAAAAGTTCAAGAGGCAAGAATGTCTTACACATTCGATGATTTTCTTCTAACTCCAAACGCAAGTTATGTTGAACCTAAAGACATTGATACAACCGTTGAGTTAGGAAAAGGAATCAAATTGAATATTCCTGTTTTAAGTGCCGCTATGGATACAGTTACAGAAGCTGATCTTGCAATAGCTATGGCACAACAGGGTGGAGTAGGTGTAATTCACAGAAACATCTCACAGGAAAGACAGGTTGAGGAAGTTAAAAAAGTTAAAAATGCGGAAGACTTGACAATCCGTGATGTCATAACCATTTCACCGGATTCCACTGTCACTGAAGCATTATCATTAATGCGTGATGAGCTCATCAGCGGTTTGCCTGTAGTTGACGGTGACAAAATCATGGGAATCATCTCAAAAAGGGATATCAGACCTGTTTTAAAATCAGAACCTGATACTGCAATCAAAGATATCATGACTTCCGATGTAGTGACCGTTGAAGAGGGAGTTTCTGCTGAAGAGGCATTGAATGTCGCTTATGATAATAAAGTGGAAAGGTTACCTGTTGTTCATGATGATAAACTGGTTGGAATCATTACAATTAAAGATATATTAAATCAAAACCAGTATCCGAATGCAGCTCGTGATGAAAATGGAGATTTCTTGGTAGCTGCTGCATGCGGTCCTTTTGATTTGGATAGAGCAATGGCACTTGATCAGGCCGGTGCAGATATCGTCTCAATCGACTGTGCTCACGCTCACAACATGAATGTGGTCAAATTCACAGAAACCATCAAGGACAACATCGATGCTGAATTGTGTGTCGGAAACATCGCAACTGCCGAAGCTGCAGAAGATTTAATCTCTATGGGTGTTGATGCACTTAAAGTCGGTATCGGTCCGGGTTCAATGTGTACTACTCGTATCGTTGCAGGTGTCGGTGTGCCACAGCTTACAGCTATTTCAGATGTTGCAGATGCTGCCCGTGATTCAGGTGTTCCTGTTATTGCTGATGGTGGTATCAGATACTCTGGTGATGTTGCAAAAGCTATAGGTGCAGGTGCAGATGCAGTAATGCTTGGTAACTTACTTGCAGCTTCTCTTGAAGCTCCTGGTGACATTGTTGTCATGAACGGTAAACAATACAAAAAATACCGTGGAATGGGTTCCATGGGAGCAATGACCAGTGAATAC
>JAFUCN010000110.1 GCA_017459665.1 Methanobrevibacter sp.
TGAGTTCATTCCAAAAATTGAAGGCTTAGCTGAAATGGGTGTAACTCAATACGTAGCAGGATCCCCTGTTGGTAAAAACGTAGAAGAATCCATTAAATTATTAGGAGATGTAATTGCAAGTTTCTAAACTTGCTTACTTTTTCTTTTTTTATTTTTTTAAATCTTTATACACAACTTATTAACAACTATTTTTTGATAACAATTTTTAATTAGAAAATCCAATAATATAATATTACATTTATTATTTTGCAGGTATTATAATGGAAATTGAAAAATTAACTAAAGAGATTAGGCAAAATGCCTTTGAGCGAAAAGATCCTAAAACACCAGAACAGGTTGGTGCAAGCTGGTACAATGATGACTTGACATATGATGGCGTTGCAAAAACATTATTCATAATCCTTCCGACACCAGGCTGTGCATGGGCACTTGGAGACAGTGGTGGATGTACAATGTGCAGTTATGTTTCTGACTGTACCCTAGAACCGATAGATACTGAAACAATTTTAAGAATATTCAACGAACACCTATCAAGACATCCGATAGCTGAAGAGGATAAAATTTCAGTAAAACTCTTTGCATCAGGAAGCTTTCTAAACCCATATGAACTTCCAAAGGATGCCCGTGATGAAATTTTAAAAACTCTAATGGACTTGGGTAATGTAACTGAAATCATTGTTGAGTCCAGACCGGAATATGTTAGGGAAGACATTTTAGATGAAATCTTTGAAATAATCGGAGATACATTATTTGAGGTAAGTATCGGCCTTGAAACCTCAAATGATTATACAAGACTTAAAAAAATCAACAAAGGTTTTAGTCGTGACGATTTTGAAAATGCCGTTAAATTAATGCAAAATCTAAAAGAAACTAAAGGCTACAATATCAAATCAAAAGCATATATTTTTGTAAAACCAATTCTTGTAAGTGAAGCTCAAGCAATTTCTGAAGCAGTTGAAACTGCAAGATACTGTGATTCAATTGATGTTGACAGGCTTTCCTTCTGTCCTGCAACAATTCATGGCGGAACCGTCATTGAAAGGTTCTGGAGAAAAGGTGCATATCAGCCACCATGGATTTGGTCATGTATTGAAATAATAAATACTGTTCGCAGCGAATTGGACATACCTGCACTTATGGACACATCCGGTTTTGGCTCAAGACGTGGCCCATACAACTGTAAAAAATGTAATAAAGACTTAAAGCATATGATTATAGCTAACAATTTAACCCAAAAGCCTGTTGAATATGAATGTGAGTGCAAAAGTGAATGGTTAGCTGAAATCAACAATTCAGATATGAATAGCTCAACTGTTGAGATAAAGCATATCCCGTTATATTAAAATAATTATAAATACTAATTAATATTAGGAGGAAATTATGAAAACTAAATTTATTAGTTTACTAGCTATACTTCTTGGATTAATAATCATTATATTCCCAATACTCGGACTTATCGGAGTAAGTTCACTAATTGGATTATCAGTAATGTTGATGTCAATTTATTTGCTGGTTGTTGGAGTAAGTATAATTGATTACAACACAAGTGGAGCAATACTTGATTTGATTTTGGGAATTTTACTATTACTGTTAAGTATCAGCTTAATATTCAATCCGACATTGCTTGGATTTTTAGCTGAAATTACCCTATACATTGCAGGAATAATGCTAATTATTGTTGCTGTCGCTTCATTAATAAATAACCGCAGCTCAAGATATGGATTTTATATTGGAATAATCGGTATTATCCTTGGTGTATTGTATATTATTATTGGAACTTATCTTTCAAATCCAATTATTCTCGGTACATTAATCGGAATATGGTTAGTGATAAGCGGTGTTTTAAAATTATTAGATGGATAAATCCATCACCCTTTTCTTTTTTTGGTGTTAATGTTGATTGGAATCAGTGCAGATTTTGACCCGGTTCATAAAGGTCATGAAAAATTAATTAGTGAAGCTCGAAAGCTGGCCGACAGTGAGGGCAAAGATGTTGTAGTCTATCTAAACAAAGGTTTCAGTGCAAACCATGCACCTTTTTTTGTTAATTTTGAAGCTCGTCGTGACATGGCGCTTGCATTAGGTGCTGATGATGTCAAATCATTTGAAGGGCTACACCACAGGCTGGTCCTATCATATAGTGTTCCAATCCGTTTAAAACAGATGATTGATGATGGCGTTACTGATTACATAACTTCTGCAAGCATTTCCCTAGATGAAATAAAATCAAAGGCACAGCCGTTTATCGATGAGGGCAATTTCGTTGGAATGCCTAAGAGCTATACCAACAGAAATGAAATCAGATGGTATGCAATAAACGAGTTTTTAGGCTCAAAAGTCAATTACCATGTTGTAAAAGAGCTGAATAAGGAAAAATATTCCGGCAGATTAATAAGACAGTCCATAATTGACAATGACATGACCATTACTTCTGAAATTGAAAAACTGCTTCCAAAAACAACCGTTGAAATCCTAAATCGTGAAATTGATGCTGGAAGGGTTCCAGGCGAAAGAAACTGGAAAGACATCTACAAGAGAATGAACACCTACTCAAGGGGAAACCTTGAAAAGATAGCTTACCTCAACGGAAACACCATAAACGAAATCATTAAAAGAAGAGTTTATAGAGACCCCAAATCAATCTGGGCAGTCTTTAGAAGATCAGATTACGGACCTGTAATGACCAGACTTGCAATAAGTGCAATCGAAATGGAAGTTACCAAAAAAGAAGTAATGGATTTGATGAAAGGTTACGAAGCTGAAGGCGTAATTCCCGACAATCAGAAAGTCCAGAAGGTTATTGACAGGGCATGGTATGTTGCAAACAGTGATATGGATGGGCGAAAGGCCAATGAAATCTTTAGAAGTGAAAATATCGAAGTTGATGCTCCAATGAGCCTTGAAGCAGGTTTGAATTTGACCAAATTTGAAACCAAAATTACAAAAGAAGGCCTTAATACTGATTTATATGTTGACAAGAATGGAAAGATTTCTGTTCAGTTTAAAAGTGAAGGCAAAAAGATCAAAACTAATTTAAGGTTGCCTGCAAACGAAGTGACTTACCTAAGATACATCATGGATTCACATTTCATTCCTGTTACAGGACATATAAAAAAAGCTAA
The DNA here is from genome assembly GCA_017459665.1 of Methanobrevibacter sp. Lineage (GTDB taxonomy): Archaea > Methanobacteriota > Methanobacteria > Methanobacteriales > Methanobacteriaceae > Methanocatella. The sequence continues at coordinate 3,123 of JAFUCN010000110.1, forward strand.
AAAGGGTTTTAAGGTTAAAGTGGTTATCGGTTAAGCTTTTCTAGGGCTGCTTTTACCATGGTTAAATCTTCACCATCAAAATAATCTATTATTTCTTCGAGTTCCTCTGATTTTCTTTTGGAATTGTTTAATGTATTTGTTATTCTTGAAATTGCTTTATCTTTGAATTCATCACCTTCAGTTAGTGATAATGCTTCAAAGAATTCCTTTTCTAAACCATTATCTTTAGCAATTTCACTTGATTCTATTAAAACTGCAGACAGTGTTTTTGTATAGGTGCTTCTAAGCATTTTTAAGATAGCTGCATCACCTATTTTATTGCTTATTTTTCGGGTTTTTATGAATTCATCTAAAAACAATAAATCATCAGCATATTTTCCAGAAATGTATAATACAGGTTTATCAGAATCTATCTTTCCGATTATTGCCCCATCTACAAACCTACTAGCATAATTGGCAATTTCACAAGTCGTATCAGGAGAAATATTATTTAAATCCAGATAGATTCCCTTTGCATATTTTCCATATTTTTTTGCAACATCCAATGCTGATTTAGGACTGTTTGCAGAAATTAAAATATCTGACTTTTCTGCCACTTGCCTAAAAGTGTCTAAAACTTCAATGTTTTCACTGACATCTTTAGGTGACCTTCCTTCAAATGATGTGGCAAATGAAATATCATCTGATTTGATTAATCTTGAAAGATTTCGTGAAACTTTTCCAAAACCTATAAACCCGATAATCATATTATCCCTAATTATTTTTTAAAAAGAAGCATGTCATGCAAGTTGACTCCAATATCTCTTGATATTGTATTGCATTTTGCACATAATAGGAAATAGATATCCTTATCTGACAGGTCAATTTCTGTTAGGCCTTCATAATTTCCCATTCCTTTTGAAATTACGAATTCATGGCTTTTGAAGATTTCCCTGAATTCATCTGAAATTTCACTGTCAACATAACCTACTGTTCCGCATCCAATTTCTACGATTTCTCCAAACTCATCAAGGCCAGCATCAAGCGCTTCGGCCATACAGGCATCATTTAATATCGGTTCTGATTTAACTGCAATGGTAATGTCCAAATCATATTCCTTGATTTTTTCCAAAAGCAGCTTATCAAACACTATCTCACCGGTATTGTCAACCAGATACAATACTTTATCATGCTTTTTTAGTGAATCTTCAAATTCTTCAATATCTTTGATGGTCAGTTCCTTTTCAAGTGATGATTTGATTACACTTTCGATATCATCGTCTAGGGTGAATGCTCCA
>JAFUCN010000014.1 GCA_017459665.1 Methanobrevibacter sp.
ATTACTAAGTCTTTATCATCAATTTCAGAAGCTTTGATACATAACTCTAAAGAATCTCCAAGAAAATCTGCAATCTCTTGAACTTCCTTTGGCTGGTAGTTGTGTGCAAGGATTATTGCATTTTTTTCATCTTTTAATTTTAAAATTTCGTCTTGGATTGAACTACTCATTATTTTCACCCATATTTATTATACATTTTCTAATTTCATTAGTAATTTTTAATTTATATTTGTCTTTGTCCTTTAAATCTTTTACCCAAAATGACACTTTCAGCCTACTTTCGTCAAATTTGATTTCCTTTGAAAAGACATCTGGTCGAGGATTTTTGGCAATATCTTCAAATTCGCTTATTTTTTTAAGAATATTTTCACTAAATTTCTCAACATCGATATTCAACGGCAGTCCGGCGATAATATCGACCCTATATTTTTCAGGAGGTTTGAATTTCAGATAATGGGCATTTGTTAAAGTGGAATTGGGGATATGAATTTTTACACCCAAATCATCAACAATAACTGTTGATCTAAGAGATATTCGCTCAACATAACCTTTTTCACCGTTAACTTCAATGGTATCTCCAACTTTGATGCTTTTTCCAAGAATTAATATGATTCCTGAAAACAGATTGGAGATGATGTCTTTTGCAGCAAAACTCACGGCAATACCTACAATACCCAAACTCAATAAGGTTCCTGCAAGGTTAATGCCAAAGAACTGCAATATTGTCATCAATGCAATGAAATATATGATATAGTTTATCAAATCTCTAATCAAATAAACTACAGTCATGTTCTTTTTAAAGCGATTCATCTTATTCATTGAAAATGCAATCAGTCTTGTTACAATTGATGTTATGATAATGACTATCAGAATATAGACTAAAGTCATTGCAGGATCATCTATTGTTGTTGGAATACTCATATTATCATCTTAATTTAACTTCGAGAAAATCACGGGCAAGCATTGTATTTTTAAATACTTCTTTCGCTTCTTTCAACATCATTCTTGCATAATTTTCACCATATCTTGTACTGATATGGGTCAAAATCAGCTTTTCACTGTTTGAGTCTCGAGCAATCTGTGCCGCATCAACAGATGTTGAATGGAAGTGTTCTTCTGCATTTAGATAGTCTTCTTTTGTAAATGTTGATTCGTGTATTAAAAGAGTGCTGTCTTTTGCAAATTCAATCATCTCTTCACAAGGCACAGTGTCTCCGGAATATGTAATTTTAATACCTTTTCGAGGTTCTCCAAGTACCTGTTCTGGTTTGATGATTTTGCCATCAACTTCAACTTCCTTGCCGTTGTGCAGGCGTCCGAATGCAGGACCTACAGGAACACCAAGTTCAATAGCTTTTTCACGCAAAAATCTTGGTTTTTTCTTCTCTTCAATTGAATAAGCAAGATTTGGAACATTATGGTGAACTAACTGTGCTGAAATAACATATTCTTCTGTTTCTTCGACAGTTCCGGAATCTATTTCAACAAATTCCACAGGATATTCAATTTTACAGTAACCTAAGCTATAAATTGCATTTTCAAGCATGCCTAACCCTTTTGGCCCATAGATTGTTAGCTTATTTTCACGTCCAAGCAGACTCATTGACTGCAATAGGCCGGGAAGACCTAGAATGTGGTCTCCGTGAAAATGACTAATGAAAATCTTGGAAATTTTCATAGGACTTACATTTGTATAAATCAATTGTCTTTGGGTTGCTTCACCACAATCAAACAACATTATCTCTCCAAATGCTTTAAGGGCAATTGCTGGATGGTTTCTATCTTTTGAATGAACTGCAGATGAAGTTCCTAAAAATATTAGTTCCATAATTTAATCACATATATATTTGTAAAATAACATATATTTTCAATAATTAATATTTTTTTAGGTGGTAATTTTGGATAAGATTATTGAATATATGCTTGCTGAAGATGAAGGATTCGGAGATATCACCTCCCAGGCCGTTGTAGAAAAAGGAAAAATCGTAAAAGCATATATCATCTCAAAAGATGAAGGCATTTTAGCAGGAAATGATATTATTCGCCAACTTTTTGAAGAAAATGGTGTTAAAGTCACATTCTGGATGGCGGATGGAACTAAAATATCCAATAATGACTTGTTAATGTCTGTTGTGGGAGATGCAAGAACCATTTTACTACTTGAAAGAACTGCATTGAACCTTCTTATGAGAATGAGTGGGGTTGCTAGCGCTGCAAACCACTTTGCAAATCTAGTTAAAGATTTGGATGTGAGAATTGCAGGAACTCGTAAAACTGCACCGGCCATTGGAAAATTCGACAAATATGCACTTAAAATTGGTGGAGCTGACACTCATCGCTTTAGCTTGGATGATATGGTATTGATTAAAGACAATCATATTGCAACATGCGAAAGCCCTTTGGATGCTCTTAAAAAGGCAAAAGAAAACACAAGTTTTTCTAAAAAAATAGAAATTGAAGTGGAAACACTAAAAGATGCTGTTGAATGCGTTAAAAACGGTGCCGATATTGTAATGCTTGACAATATGTCTCCAAGTGAAGTCAATGAGGTCGTTGATGAGCTGAATAAATTGAATATTCGCCAAAACTCTCTTATTGAAGTGTCCGGCGGAATCAATGAAGACAACATTCTAGATTATGCTGATTTAGATATAGATATTATTTCAATTGGTGCTTTAACCCATGCAACCAGAAGTCTGGACTTCAGTTTGAAATTACAGTCTTAAAGCCAGAGCTTCTTTTAACTCTTCATCGCTCATTTCGGTCAGGAATGTTTCATCGTTACTTATGGCTTTTTCAGCCAAATCTATTTTTCTTTTACTTATTGCATCAATTGTCTCTTCAAGAGTTCCTTTTGTAATGAACCGATAAACCATAACATCCTTTTCCTGTCCGATACGATGCACTCTGTCGGTTGCCTGGTTTTCAACTGCAGGATTCCACCATATGTCATAGTGAATCACATTGCTTGCAGCAGTCAGGTTCAAACCGGTTCCTCCGGTTTTAAGTGTAGCTACAAAAATCTTGTAATCTGGATTTTCCTGAAATGTGTTGATGATTTCTGTTTTTTCTTTAAGTGTTTGTGAGCCATGTAAGAACAGCACTTCAGTTTTAAACTTTTTAGATATTAATTCCTGGATTAGTTTGCCCATTTCAACATACTGCGTAAATATTATCACTTTCTCATCCATATCTAGTATATTTTCTAAAATATTTGCCAGAAGTTCCATCTTTCCGGATTCTGAAATTTTTGGATTTTTAATGTCTAAAAACTGTGCCGGGTGATTGCAGGTCTGTTTTAGAGCAGTCAATATTTTCAGAATTATTCCTTTTCTTTGTATTCCCTTTGAATTTTCAATATCAAAGAATATCTCATCTAAAATGGCATTATATAACTTAATCTGCTTTTTAGTCAAACCGCAGTAGATGTCATTGACTAGTTTGTCTGGCAATTCCTTTTTTATGTCATCATCGGTTTTCAAACGTCTCATGACAAAAGGTTTTGCTATTGTTTTGAGATTATTTAAAACTTCTCGGTCTTCCAGCTTTTCAATAGGAATGACATAATCTCTTTTGAAATCATCTTTTGTTGAGAGATATCCCTTATTTACAAAATCAAATATTGACCAGTAGTCCATAAGTCTGTTTTCAATGGGAGTTCCCGTAAGTGCAACTTTGGTTTTTGCCTTAACGCTTTTTATCGCCTTTGTCTGTTCGGTATTTGGGTTTTTGATATTCTGCGCTTCATCAATAACGCATAAAAGCCAGGTTTTATCAACAAACATGTCCAAATCAAGGCGAACAACGCCATAGGAAGTCAAAATTATATCATAATCCTCCAGAGGAAATGTCCTGTTTGATCCGTGATAAATGTAATATGTCAGTTCTGGTGTGAATTTTTTAATTTCATTTTCCCAATTGGATATTAGGGTTGGGGGAACAATTATTAATGTTGGGTCGTTGTCAAATTTATTCTGCTCTTTAAAATAAAGAATTGCAGAGAGAACCTGTATGGTCTTTCCAAGCCCCATGTCATCAGCCAATATGCTTCCGAACTGGAATTTGATATTTTGAACTAACCATGAATAACCTATTTTCTGATATGGTCGAAGCTCCCCGGTCAATGACTTTGGAGCGTCATAGATTTTAGCTTCGTTAACCAATTTTTTAAATTTTTTATAATCGGCAGGTTCTTTTAGATTACTGTCCATGTTTTTTAATTTAATTTTTATAGCTATTATTTTTTTCACTAAGGGGAAATGATTTTGCCGATATCTTTAATTAAAATTTTCAAAATCGCAGTTTTGTGTCTAAAATACAAAGTTTAATAATATAATAAAATAATAAATATAATAGATAGTAAATTTTTATATTTTATATTGGTGATTTAATGGTGAAAATGGCTAAATTGGCTTTAGAAGATGGTACTATTTTAAAAGGAGAAGCTTTTGGTTATGAAACCACCAAATTGGGAGAACTTGTTTTTTCCACTGGTATGGGTGGTTACACTGAATCTTTAACTGACCCGTCTTTTAAAGGAGAAATTTTAATGTCCACTTATCCTTTAGAAGGAAATCATGGGGTAAGTGAAGATTGGTATCAATCTGACAAGATTCAGGTTGAAGGATTTGTTTGTCGTGAGGTTTGCCGTGAAGTGTCTAACTGGGGACCTCAAAAGACTCTGGATGAATTTTTAAAGGAATTTGAAACTCCGGGAATCAGCGGAATTGATACTCGTGATTTAACTTTAAAAATTCGTGAGAGAGGTTCACTCAAAGCAGCAATAACAACTGAAGACATTGCTGATGACAAATTAATCGAAATGGCACGTGCACAACCAAGTATTGAAGATAAGGATGTTGTTCCATTAGTATCAACAAAAGAAATTAAAATATTCAATGAAAATGCAGATAAAAAGGTTGCATTGATTGATTGCGGTGTCAAAAAGAATATTATTAACTCATTTTTAGAAAGGGACATTGGAGTAGTATTGTTCCCTTATGATACTGATTATAAAACTGTTTTAGATTATTCTCCAAATGGTTTGATGATTACATCAGGACCTGGAAATCCTGATAGGGTTTCCGAGACAATCGAGACAATGAAAAAGCTGTCAAACAGATTGCCTATTTTCGGTATCTGCATGGGTCAGCAGCTGATTGCAAAATCCTTTGGAGCAAGGTCATATAAAATGAAATTTGGACACAGGGGTGAAAACCAACCGGTTAAAGATCTAAAAACTGGAAAAGTCTTTATCACATCACAAAACCATGGTTTTACAATTGATAAGGAATCCTTAAAAGAAACAGATTTAGTTTTAACCCAAATTAACTTAAACGATGGAACTCCTGAAGGAATTTCACATAAAGAATTGCCATTACATTGTATACAGTACCACCCTGAAGCAGGACCGGGTCCAAACGATACAAGAAGCATTTTTGATGAATTTAACCAAATGATGGATGATTATTAAAAAGGGGATTAGATATGCCAGTTGACAAGGATATTAAAAAAGTATTAATTATTGGTTCTGGACCTATTCAAATCGGACAGGCTGCGGAGTTCGACTATTCAGGATCACAAGCATGTAAATCACTAAGAGAAGAGGGAATTGAAACAGTGCTCGTCAACAGTAATCCGGCTACAATTCAAACTGATATTGACATGGCTGACACTGTTTATACCGAACCATTAACTCCTGAAGTTGTTGCAAAAATCATAAAAGAAGAAGAAGTTGATGCAATCCTACCGACTATGGGTGGACAAACAGGATTAAATATTGCAACAGGTCTTGGAGATTTAGGATTATTGGATGGAATTAAAGTTTTAGGTTCTGATGTTCAGACAATCAAGGATGTTGAAGACCGTGACTTGTTTGCAAATCTCATGGAAGAGATTGGTGAGGAAATTCCTAAATGTCATGCTGTTGAAAGTGTCGACGCTGCACTTGAAGCTGTAAAAGACATTGGTTATCCAGTTATTGTAAGACCTGCTTTCACATTAGGTGGAACCGGTGGGGGAATAGCTCACAATGAAGAAGAATTAATTGAAATTGCAAACCATGGATTGGACATGAGTTTCATCAACCAGGTTCTCATTGACGAATCAGTTCTCGGATGGAAAGAGATTGAATTTGAAGTAATGAGGGACAAAGAAGACACCTGTATCATCGTATGTACCATGGAAAACATAGACCCTATGGGTATCCACACAGGAGACAGTGTCGTTGTAGCTCCAATTCAAAACTTATGTGATGAAACAATTCAAAAAATGCGTGACGCATCAATCAAGATTATCAGAGCATTGGGAATCAGAGGCGGATGTAACATTCAATTTGCACTAAACCCTGAAACCGATGAATACAAAGTTATTGAAGTAAACCCTCGTGTATCAAGAAGTAGTGCACTTGCTTCAAAAGCAACAGGTTATCCGATTGCTAAAATTTCATCAAAAATCGCTTTAGGCATGACTTTGGATGAAATCAAAAATGACATCACCAAAGAAACCCCTGCATCATTTGAACCTGCAATCGATTATGTAGTTATTAAAATCCCAAGATGGCCATTTGACAAATTCAAAGGAGTCAGCCGTGAAGTTGGAGTTCAGATGAAAGCGACAGGAGAAGTAATGGCTATTGGAAGAACATTTGAAGAAGCATTCCAAAAAGCATTAAGATCTCTTGACATGGGCTTTGATGGATTTGAATATGTCGAGTGGACTAAAGAGGACTTGGCAAAACCTACAGATAACATTTACTTCCAAATCTATTCAGCAATTAAGGATGGAATGGACATTGATGAAATAGGCAAAATCACCAAAATCGATAATTTCTTCCTATACAAAATAAGAAACATCGTAAACTTTGAAAACGATGTCACTGCTGAAAAACTAAACGATGAAGATTACTTAAGAAAAGCAAAACAGATTGGTTGTTCCAATAAAAGATTGGCTGCTTTATCCGGCCAGACAGAAGAATACATCAGGAATCTGCTTTCCAGATACAACATCAAGCAATCTTATAAGATGGTAGATACCTGCGCTGCCGAATTTGAAGCTAAAACTCCATATTACTACAGCAGTTATGATAAAGGTAATGAATTAACATCAACAACCAAGAAAAAAGTTGTAATTTTAGGTGCGGGACCAATCAGAATAGGTCAGGGTATTGAGTTCGACTACTGCTGTGTACACTCATCATTAGCTCTAAAAGATGAAGGTATCGAAACCATTTTGATTAACAATAACCCTGAAACTGTAAGTACTGATTATGATATTTCAGATAAGTTGTTCTTTGAGCCACTTACCTTTGAAGACGTAATGGGTGTAATCGAGCAGGAAAAACCTGACGGTGTTATTGTACAGTTCGGTGGACAGACTTCCATTAACCTTGCAGTTCCACTAGCTAACGCAGGTGTTAAAATCATGGGAACCCCATACGAAAGTATCGACAGGGTTGAAGATAGGGAGCTCTTCGCTGATTTGCTGGAAAAATTACACATTCACCAAGCACCATATGGAACAGCTAACTCATTTGAAGAAGCAAAAGAAATTGCAGAAAAAATCACATTCCCAGTTCTCGTACGTCCGTCATATGTAATTGGTGGAAGAGCAATGGAAATTGTTTATGATACCAATGAACTTGAAGAATATATGAAAGAGGCTGTAAAGGTTTCACCTGATCATCCTATTTTGGTAGACAAGTTTTTAGAAGATGCAATTGAGCTTGATGTGGATATATTATGTGACGGTGAAGACGTATTCATTGCAGGAATCATGGAACACATCGAAGAAGCAGGTGTTCACTCAGGAGACTCTGCATGTGTAATACCTCCTCAAACCATTCCGGAACATATCTTGGATACAATTCGTGAAAACTCCACCAAACTTGCTTTGGAATTGGATGTTAAAGGTTTAATGAACATTCAGTATGCAGTTAAACTTGATGAGGAAATGGTTTACATTATTGAAGCAAACCCTCGTGCAAGTAGAACAGTTCCATTTGTAAGTAAAGCTATTGGAGTGCCACTTGCTAAAGTTGCAACCTGGATTATGAATGGTGCTAAATTAAAAGACTTTGACTTAACCAAGGAGATTAAAATTGAACATGTTGCCGTTAAAGAATCTGTATTCCCATTTTTAAAACTTCCGGAATCAGATACAGTTTTAGGTCCTGAAATGAAATCCACAGGTGAAAGTATAGGTATCGATGAAAGCTATGGAATGGCATTTTACAAATCACAGCTTTCAGCAGGAATGGAATTGCCTAAAGAAGGAAAAATTTTCATAAGTGTTAAAGAAGCTGACAAAAAGAAAATCAGACCTATTGCTGAAAAGGCAGCTAACTTAGGATTTAAAATCATGGCAACTGATGGTACTGGGGATGCAACCGGTTTAAGTGATATTGAAAAAGTATTGAAAGTATCACAAGGTTCTCCTAACATTAGGGATGCTATCTTAAACAATGAAGTTGATTTCATCATCAACACTTCTGAAGGTAAACAGTCTGCAAAAGACGGTTATATCATTAGACGTTTAGCTATTGAACTTGGTATTCCATACGTTACCACATTAGCTGGAGCAAGAGCAGTTTTAAATGCTATTCAGGCTGTTCAAAATAATGAAATCAATGTAAAATCTTTAAACAAATATGTTGATGGAGAATAATCATTCTCTGTCCTTTTTTTAATTATTATATAAATATTCTTTAATGTTAATTCCGCAGGAAGGACATTCTTCTGCATCTATTTTTAACCTGCTTTTACACTTAGGACAGAAGTTAATTTGAACTTTATATTCTTTTGTTTGATCAATAACGATATTGACTTCGATTCTTTGTGTAACATTGGTTTTTAAAACACTTTTATCCCAATGATTGTCCATTAAAAGCTTTTTGTAGTAGAATGCTTCTGTCATCGTGTCGTAATGGCCAATTATCTCATCGCCCTTTTGAATGAAAAACTTATGGAGTTTATGGTCAAAGAGAATTTCACCTTCCCTTTCCTTCTTGTTTACTTTTGTTCCCTTAATTCTGCCTTTTGGCCTTTTTTCGGGAAACGGTGGAAGGTCCATGTTTTCATACTTGTTTTCCAAATCACATTCAACAAGCAGGTCATAATCAAAATTACAAAAAAATAGTGCATCTCTTTCATATAAAGCATCAGATAACTTTGAAAACTCTCCATAATCTTTATTGTTATACTTAACTCGGTATACATCACCAGTTTTTACAATATTCCTGTAGAAGTATCTTATTTCTTGAGAGTTAATAGTATCACCTTTGATGGCAAGATTTATTGAAGATTTTAAATTTATAGGTTTTAAAAAGTATAATTTGATGTTTTAAAAGAGAAATGTATTTTCAAAACATATGATTATATTATATATTCCAAGATATATTAACACTTTTTGAAAGTTGGGGGATTGGTGAAATTTAAGAAAAAGTATATTAATAAAAAAAATTAGATTTTCTTTTAATGTTTACTATAGCTAATGGAACTATTTTAAAAGGCGAAGATTTAGTGCCTTCTAAAGAAAATATCGTCGTAGATGATGGCAAAATCATAGAAATTAGTAAAGATGCAAAAGAAGGTAAAGTCATTGATGTTGAGGGTGCTGTAATCTGTCCGTCTTTTATTAATGGTCATATTCATATTGGTGATTCAATTATCAAGGATGAAGGTTATTCTTTGTCATTAAGCGAAATGGTTAAACCACCTAGTGGTGTTAAACATGTCGCACTTTCAAATGCTGGTGATGATGAGCTAATTGAAGCCATGAAATCTTCAATGTGGGAAATGGTTAATTCCGGAACAACCCACTTCATTGACTATAGGGAAGGCGGAATTAAAGGTGTCAAACTCCTAAAAGAAGCTTCTAAAGACATTCCAATCAAACCAATCATTTTAGGTCGTGATGACAGTTTTTATGGTGATGATCCTGATTTGGCAAAGGTTAAAGTAGCTATCAGAAAACTTCTAAAAGTAGCTGATGGTATCGCTCCAAGCGGATTTGGTGAAATTACCGAAGAAGTAGCTCAGTTGATTTCAAGTGAATGTAAAAAACAGGGTAAAATATCCTCAATCCATGTTGCTGAATCAGAGTCCAATCAGATAGAGTCATTAAACAACGATAACATCACTGAAATTGGAAAAGGAGTTAAAGCAGATTTCGGGCAACTGGTTCACTTGACAAATCCTAAAAGAAATGATTTGGAGTTGGTTTCCCAGTCAAATCAGAACGTTGTCGTGTGTCCAAGGGCCAATGCAACCTTAAATGTGGGAGTTGCTCCATTAAATAAAATGTTAAAGTTAGGCATAAAACCTTTACTTGGAACCGATAATGTAATGCTTAATTCTCCAAATATGTTCAGGGAATTGGAGTTCAGCTTAAAAATCATGTCTGTTTATTATAAAGATTACTTAAACCCTGCAGAATTGTTAAAGATGGCAACAACCAATGTTAACAGTTTTAACATTAACAACATTATTCAAAAGTCAACAATTGGTGAAGGCAATTTCGCCGAATTTGTTGTTGTAAATTCTTTTTCTAAAAATCCTTATTTAAATATGATAAATAGGTGCGAAACGAAAAATATATTATATATGATTAACAAAAAACTTAGCATATAATATCATGGATATAAATCTATATATTATGGGAGATGTTAATGATGTATAAAAAAATATTAGTCCCTACAGATGGGTCAGAATTCGCAAAAAAAGCTCAACAACATGCTTTGTTTTTAGCAAAGGTCAGTGGAGCTGAAATAATCGCTGTGAGTGTCACAGAAAATAATTTTGTTAACGGACTTCCATTAGATGATGAGATATACCAGTTGAATCAAATTCTCAATGAAAGATCTGAAGAAAATCTAAAAGAGTTTGATAAGTTAAATGAAGACGATTTAAAAATTACTCATGTGATTAGAGAGTGTTCAACTGCTAGTGTTATCTTGGAGGTGGCAAAAGAGGGAGATGTTGATTTGATAGTAATGGGTAGTTCTGGTAAATCCGGGTTCGATAGATTTATTATGGGTAGTGTAGCAGACAAGGTTGTAAACTCAGCCAAATGCGCAGTACTTGTAGTTCATTAATTTTACCATTTTATTATGTAATTTATATTAATTAAGGTGTTTTTATGTTAGTTAAAAGAACAATGTCTAAAAATGTAGTTAGTGTTTCCGTTCCAGGTAACAGAGAAAAAGTTTTAGACTTAATGAGAAAAGAAAAAAAAGCAGTATTGCCAGTAGTCAAAGAAGACACTGACATTTTAGTAGGACTAGTAACTCGTTCTGATTTAATTAATAATCCTGATGAAGAACAAATTGCAATGTTAATGAGCAGAGATTTAGTCACAGTCAAACCTGGTGATGATGTAGTTGATGCTGCTCGCAAAATGATTGAAAACGATGTTAGAAGAGTTCCTGTTGTAAATGATGACGGTGAATTAGTTGGTATCATCACTTCATTCGATTTGGTATCAAAAGCTTTAACCAAAATTGAAGTAAACGATGCTGTTGAAAATTACATGATTACTACCGTTCCAACAACATGGCAAAACGCTCCATTAAACGTTGCATTTGAATCAATGAAACAATTTGGTTTAAAATCAATCATCGCATTAGATGATGATGCTAAATTATCAGGTATTTTAACTGAAACTGATTTTATTGCTGAAATTGAAATTATCTCTGAGAGAAGTGAACACAGCTCTACTGTTGGAACTGAAGGAGATAAATGGTCATGGGACAGCACTTCCGTATTATACATTGAGAAAAACCACTTGAAATTCACCGACAAAGTTGTTGGTGATGTTGCTGTTGGCAATGTGGAAGTGGCTAACTCCAAAACCAAAGTTTCTGACTGTGCTAAAAAAATGAAAACCTTAAACATCGAGCAAATTCCAGTTATTGGTGTTGAAGGAGACTTAGTCGGTCTTGTAAGGGCAAGTGACTTAATCAAAGCTTTAGTACAATAAATTTGTGATATAATGGCTGTTAGTCCAGTATTAGTAGTTAAAACAGATGGGGACACCACTGTTGATGTTCGCGCAAGATTATATGATGATTTTGTCGAACACAAGATTGTCCTTAATTCTGTTATTGCATATTGGTGGGCTAATAACATGCCACCTGCCAAGAAATTTCTAGAACTACTAGATTCAGTTATCAAAAGAACCATAAATGAGCTGATGCCTCACAAAATCTTAAATTTAAAGTATGATGTCAAGGCAAATGCTTCTCTTGAAAATGCTTCTGAACTTGAAGTTGATTTGGTTAGTGTCGATGCTGATGGTGTAGGTTTTAAAATTGATGGTGGAAAAATTTCACTGGCAGGTCTTAGAAAAGTTCCTGATGACTTTGAAGCTAATGAGTTTGTAACTAGTTTTGATCAGGCTATTGAAACTCCAGACATTGTTTTACAACAATATAAAAAGATGCAGGAGAAATAATCTTTTTAGATATTTCTTCTTAATTTAGGTAGTACATTCATAAAACTATCTAAAGCTTTTTTCTTATTTTCAAAACCGTTTCCATGTATTGAACCATTTTTGGTTATGGTGATTTTTTCAAGTTCTATTTTTTGGTCATTTTCATGAATAATTTCATCTTGAAGTTGATTTTTGGTTTTTTCAATGTTAATTGTAAATGGAAGTTTATATGAAAATGAACCGTTATTATAGTCAAGATGAATCTCGTCATTATCATCAATTGGCGATAAATCTAAAGTGACTTTACTATAACCTATTGATTTTAATTCATCGTTAATCTGTTTAAATTTATCATTGCCTATTATTTCATTTATCTTGTCAACTTCACATATACTAAATTTTTCAAAATCTCTAACTTTGACTATTTCACAATCGGTGTTCTTTAGGATATAGTCCTCGCAGTATGAAATCCTTTCAATTTTTTCTTTAGTAATGGGAGTATCGGTTGGAATCCTTGTTGCAAGACATGTTGTGGATTTCGAATAGGGGATATTATTTTTATCCAAATATTCGTGAATTTCTTTTGAAGTTAACTTGGCTTCAATAAATGGTGTTTTGAATTCATTTTCATAAGTAATTAATATTCCTGGACGGTCAGCTACAAGATCGCTGATGTTATTGCCGTCGCAGATGAAATTAAAATTATTTTCTTGGGCAGCTTTTTTGATTTCACTATACATCAAGTTGCGGCATGTAAAGCATCTTTTAGAATCATTTAAAAGAAAATCTTTGTCTTTATAAAAATTCAAATCGATAATGTGGTGGTCAATTTCAAATGAGGCACATGCTCTTTTTGCATGTTCAATAAAATCTGTGGGCATTAGATGGTTATCAATGGTTATTGCCAATGTTCCTTTTGAAACTTCAGAAGACAGGTAAGCAAGCAATGTGGAATCTGCACCGCCCGAAAAAGCAATAGCAACATCCTTGTCTTTTAATATGCTTTTTACAATATCAATTTTTTCTTCCAAACTCACGCTATCACTTGTTTGATGTGTCTTAGCAGGTCTTTTGCATCTTCCTTTTTGATGTCTTTGGATTTGCGAATAAAATCGATTAACTCTCCTTTTTTAGTGTCATCTAAACTGGATTCCTTTAATGTTTGTGCATAATTTCTTTTAGGATAAAAAGTTCTTTTGCCAATAGCTAATAGTTCATCCTTTTCGGCTAAAGTTAAAATGTTTTCAGCCGCTGCATTTTCAAAAACATATTTCATGTTGATTAATGGTTCTGAAAGTGGTTCTAAAGTTTGTGAGTCAAGCATTACTGCAACATCATCGTCAGAGTCAACTTCACCGCTTGCATATTGGTTGTAGACATAGCCGATTCCGACCATTCCTAAAGTATCCAACTCGGAAGCCCTTAATGCACCCATACTTGATGCACCGTAAACTTCAATGCCTTTTTTCAGCACACTAAGAATCTCTTTATGTCCAACAGCAGAGTTCTGGTGGAATACACCATCAATTATTCCAATAATGTTTGGATTTTCCTTTAAGGCTTGAGCTAAATCTCCTCTTTGAATTGGTCTTTTATAGATTACTTCAATATTATCTTTAGAATCGAGAATCTCTTTTGCCTCATCAAAAGGTAGAGAAAGGCCAGTATAAATAATAATCTTAACCATTGTATCAAACTTTTAAGAATCTGTATCCTGCACGTGTTGGGTCAAGTGCATAAAGTTCCATTTCAGGTATAATAACACGAACAACACTGATGTCAAGTTCCGGGCGTGTGAGGTCAGTATATAAAATTTTGCTGATGTCATTTGAAATCAGTTCCTCTTCAACGATTTCAATATCCTCATTAATGGAATTTGTGGATTTGTTTTCAATTTCTGATAAGTCTATTTGGGTTTCCTCTTGCCTGAAATAATATTTGTTGATTCTTTTCATCCGTTCATATCCTGCTTCACGTGCAAAATCAGCTCTTACTGTATCTTCACGGGCTCCATTGATTTGTGTTGCTCTGCTTTGTGCAACTTCAGTCAGTGCCCTTAGAATTGCAACTTCGGGATCAAGATGTGTTCCCATTCCCAAAGTCAAAAGGCCGGCATCCTTTGTGACGGTGTCATCTGCTGAAGCGGCGATTGTCGGAACTTTAATGTCTGCGGTAAAATCCATTAACTTTATCTTTATTCCATTTGATTCGAATTTATCGATTGCATCATTTACAATTTCACTTTCAATGCTGTCCAAGTTAATCTGTGAGTAGTTTTTGTGGGTCAGCTCAAAAATGCTCCATGCATCTCTTTCAATCACCTCAAACATCCCATGCAATATTGCTTCATCAAGGATATTTCCTGAAGCAAGTCCGTTGGTATTTGACTTGAATAAACTTTGTGTGTTGTTATCATGTAAGTATGGGTGATAAATGGCATTTGTTGGAACATAATAATCATTATCAGAGATTATGTCATGAGATAAACTCCATTCTAATGTGATTGATTTCAAAGTCTCTTTTTTAAAATCTTTTGGTAAATTCAGTGATTCCGGATGGATATATTCTCCTTTTTTTGAAATCTCATCAATTGTTGCAGTTATGGTTTCATCACTTTCCTGCTTTTCAGCAGAATATCTCTCAAAACCTTCCATCATAGCTGAAGCTTTAGCATGGCTTTTGGAAATTCCCTTACCTCCGTAAATGCTGACTGCACCGTCTTCGGCAGTTGGTCTGATTGCGGTGTAAATCGGAAGTCCAATTCTGTCCAAATCAGTAATGTCTGCAATACGGGTAATTCCAGCTATTTTCAGTTTATCTTCGTTATTTTCAATTGTCTTTTCAGGAGCAATCACTCTGTGTGTTCCTTTAAAGTATGTAATCTCTTCGCTCATGTTATAATCCTAAAATCATTCTGACTATGCTTTCAGCACCCATTGTCATTGACATCAATGTCAAAATTCCAGCAATGGCAATTGTAACAACCCAAATGCCAATGTTCCAGTTCAAAACCTTTGATCCGTCAAGGTTTCCTATAGGAAGCAAGTTAAACACGGCTAAAAAGCTATTTACTGAATAGCCTACAGCACAGATTATGAAAATTAATGCTGAAGTTTCTGAATAGAATGCAGATGGATAAATTGCTGCTGCAATTGCTATAAATACGATTGCAAGTACAATGTTGACGATAGGTCCTGCAATTGATATTTTACCGTTAATTTCATCAGTCATGTAATTTGCATAGGTATAAACAGCACCTGGTGCTGCAAATACAAATCCGAAAAATGATGTTACAAGTGCAAATATTAATCCCTGTGGCCATAATTTGAATTCGGCCCAGTAACCGTATTTCATGGATACGAATTTGTGCCCAAGCTCGTGTAGGATAAATCCTGCTCCCACGCCAACCATGACAATCGGCAACATGTTAAGGATTGCATTTGCATCCCTTCCAGCATTTACTATTGCAAAACAAAGTGAAATAACGATAAATGCAATTATTAAATCTCTTACTTCACTTAATGTAAATTTTATCATAATGTTAAAATATCTAATTTTATATATAAAGTTTTTTCTAATATTATTAATTATGGACATACATATTAACAACATTTTAAATGATTTAAAAAAGGATAATATTCAGGCTTATCTGCTTACAAAATTCACAAATGTGGAATACATTTCAAATTACAAGCCTACCAGTTTTGCCTTTTGCATTATTAAGGAAAATCCAATAATCTATGTTTCTTCAATGGATATGGAAATTGCAAAAAACAACTCTTCAATTGAAATCAAGGAATATGAGTCATTTGAAGTGATGATTGGAGAACTTAAAGCTGAAGGAATCAAAAGCCTTGCTATTGAACCGACACTTCCTTTCAGCACATATGAGAAATTCAGAAATGACTTTTCAATCGAATCCAAAAATTATGTTGACAAACAAAGGATGATTAAAACACCATCTGAAATTGAAAAAATCACAAAGGCAACAGAAATTGCTCAAAAATCCTTTCTGGACTTGGATATCTTAAACAATGCAAACATGGAAAATGAAGTCGCATTTGACCTTGTAAGGCTAATGATTGAAAACGGGGCTGAAAAGGAATCATTCGATACTATTGTAACAAGCGGTGCCAATTCAAGTCTTCCGCATGCAATTCCTCAGGCTAAAAAACTGGACCAACCTATCTTAATTGACTGGGGTGCAATTTATGAGGGATACTGTTCCGACAATACCCGAACTATGGTCTACACAGAAAAACAGCAGGAAATATGGGATATTGTAGCTGAAGCACATGACAAGGCAATAAAAGCAATCAGACCTGGTCTTAAATGTTGTGAAATCGATAAGGTTGCTCGTGACATAATTATAGATTACGGTTATGGCGATAGATTTATTCACTCAACAGGCCATAGTCTAGGGCTTGATATTCATGAAACTCCGGGATTTTCTCTACGTGATGAAACTGTTGTTGAAAAGGGGATGGTCATTACAGTTGAACCTGGAATTTATATTGAAGGGGAATTCGGAGTCCGCCTGGAAGATACTGTGTCCATTTCAAAAAGAGGCAATGTTATAGGGGATTTGCCTTTGGATATTGTTTGAAAATAAGTTTAAATATTTAATAATCTAAATTAATTATTAAAAATTAATAGGATGTGAAAAATATGGTATCAGTAAACGAATTTCCAATATCAACTGCAAACGATATTCCTGGATTTAAAATAGTGGAAACCAAAGGATTTATCTATGGTTTAACTGTTAGAAGCAGAGGTGCTGGTGGACAAATA
Source organism: Methanobrevibacter sp. (assembly GCA_017459665.1). Lineage (GTDB taxonomy): Archaea > Methanobacteriota > Methanobacteria > Methanobacteriales > Methanobacteriaceae > Methanocatella. The sequence goes on from JAFUCN010000014.1 coordinate 17,221, forward strand.
GGTGCAGGTATAAAATCTTTATTCGGTGGAGAAATCACACAATATGTTAAAATGATGGAAGAGTCAAGAGAAGAAGCATTGCACAGAGCTATTGAGCACGCAAAAGATTTAGGTGCAAACGGAATTGTTGCAATCAGATTTGACTCAAATGAAATATCTGACGTTATGCAGGAAATCCTTGTATATGGAACTGCTGTTGTAGTTGAAAAAGAATGAATTCATAGATCTTATTTAATTTTGGTGGAAATAGTATGTTAGAACAATACTTGCCCTTTATGGGTTTAATAGTTTTTGGAAACATTGAAAACCTGATTTTATCTTCACAGGGTGTTGTTGAAGGTGTGAATCCTAAAGTATTAGGTGGTTTAAGTATAATTGTTGTAATAATCTGGTTAATCTTAGGTACTGTATTGACTGATGTTGCAATACAATATTCAAGCTACATTACTTTTATCGGTGGACTTGCAATATTCATATTAGGTATCCAGGCTGTATATGAAGCGGTAAAAAATATCAGGTCAAAAGGAAGTGCATAAAATGGTTAATTTAAAAGATTATGCTCCTTTTACAGGTTTGCTGATTTTTGGAAACATTGAAAACCTGATTTTAGCATCTGAAGGTGCTGTAGCTCACGTTGACCCATTTATTTTGGGTGGATTAAGTTTAATTTTAGTTGTAATCTGGCTTTTGATTGGAACATATGGAACAAAGATGGCTATTAAATATGCCGATTACATTGAAATAATTGGCGGGCTTGCAATTATCATTCTAGGTCTGCAGTCCATGCTTGAAGCAATGGGTATAATTTAAAGTTCGGCACTACTATTTCAAAAAAATAAGCGTTAATAATTATTTTTAATTATTAACCTTAATCTAATTCATTAATGCTTGTTCCTTTGGTTTCAGGGAATACCCAAATCCAAATGCCGACAAGCAAAGCAAATATTGCAGCAATAGCTATTCCATAGCTCAAATCAAAGTAAGTTGCGACAATTGTTATCATAACTGGTGTAACAAACTGTGCTCCACGTGCAAGGTTGAATACTGTTCCAACACCAGTGTTTCTTATTTTTGTAGGGAAAAGTTCTGAGAATAATGATCCGAATCCTCCGAAAAATCCTGTTCCAAATCCTGTTAAAAACATGAATACTAATATCAAATCAGGTATTGCCACTATCTGGTTCCAGCAAAGTGTTATCATTGATATGCTTATGGCCATGATGAAACTGTAAATTGTAAATGCTGGACGTCTTCCAAGCCTTTCTGCTACAAAACCAAATGTGGTATAGCCGGTAAAGTCACCGCATTGTATCAATACAATTCCAAATGTGGTTCCGATTAATGCAAGACCTCGCTCCTGTGAGAGGTAAGTTGGAAGCCAGGAATATGTAAACCAGTATGCGGACATTCCGAATATGCATAATACTAATGAAATCAGAAATATTTTTCTGTGCTCTTTTGTAAGCAATTGCTTGAATTCCTGATAGATGTTTTTGTTAACGTATTGGTCTTTGTTTTGAAGCCACACGTCAGATTCTTTGAGATATCTCCTTATGAAAATCACCATCAGTGCAGGGATAATTGAAAGTAAAAAGGTTGCCCTCCAACCGATAACGGGGGTGATTACTCCTCCAACTATTGAAGCCAAGATTACTCCAACAGGTGCACCGGATTGCATGAATGCTCCAAATTTGGCTCTTAAGTTATCGGGAAATGTTTCGTTAATGTAAATTTGGCCGGTGGCCCATTCTCCGCCGACTCCTAAACCAGTGATGAATCTGAATATCAACAGAGAATAAAATGACCATGAAAACGCACATAATAAGGTACCTATTGAATAAATGATGATTGTCCATTGTAACACTTTCTTACGACCATATTTATCTCCTAATGCTCCAAATATTATTCCACCAAGGCCAGTGGCGAACAATGACAAACCCAAACATAAGGAAAGCATCTCTGCGTTAATGTTCAAACTGCTTTGAAGCTGTGAAATTAAAAATGTAAATAAAACTAAATCGTAAAAGTCAAAAACCCATCCTGCCCAACTCAAACCAAAAATTCTGTAATGGTTCTTGTTGAGTTTTGTCTGCTCATTCATTAACATAATCCAAACAACCGTCTTAAACCTAGTGGAATTAATCCCTATGTATTTCTAAGTAATGCATGTTATATTAACTTTTAATTTGATGAATGGAATAAGTTACAGCATATTATTTTTAAAACTTATTTTTTAACAATAAATCAAAAGTGTTTTCAGTTCGTAAAATTCATTTGGAACGCAACCAACACTTTATATTCTATAATGTACAATATAATTTTATGAAATTTAAAATAATCAATGATTTGGCATTAACTCTTGACAATATTGTTCCAGATGAATATTTGTCCAAGTTCCAGGAATTTTTGCTTAGCGGAGCTATTTTTACGGATGCATCTATAATGTTGGCTATGTTAATAATATTCATTTTGTTGGGTGAAATCTTTTTGACATTGGCTGTAGTCGCCTTGGGTCTGCCGGCATCCGTATTGATTCTACCCTTATTCATATTTCCTGGACTTTTTACATATGTTGTCATCCAACAGGAGCGAAGAGCTCAGGAGATAGAAAAAACAGCTCCAGACTTTTTAAGGCAGCTGTCTTCAATGCTTCAGGTAGGTTTAAGCTTTGAAAATGCAATGGAAGATATGTCACAGTATGGTCGGGGGCCGATGTATGATGAAATGAGAAGGGCAATCATTGAAATACGGATGGGGCGTAACTTTGATGATGCATGGAGAGCGATGAGCAGAAGATTAAAGTCAAGGGAACTTGAAAGAGTCTTTGGAATAATTTTGGATGGTAGAAAAAGTGGATCCAGTATTTCGAATGTAATATCTGATGTTGCTGATGATTTGCGTGATTTGCTTGCACTTAAACGGGAGAGAAAATCCGCAGTGATGATGTCGGTTATGTTTCTTTTAATCTCGGCAGTAGTTGCAACACCATTTGCAATAGGTATGGTAAGCGTTTATTCCGGATTCATGCAGAGTTATGGAATGGAGTCGCAAATCATACTCACAGCTCCATTGGCAGGTGAGATTTATCTGATAATCCATTCGGTTATCGTTGCGTTTATAATGGCAATCATAATGTATGGGGACGTTAAAAAAGGAGTTAAGTTTTCACTTCCTCTTGCAGCAGCATCATTCGCAATATTTTATCTGATTTCAACATTTGGCGCAAGCATATTCATGGGGGGATTTTGATGGATGATAGTGGACAGACCTCAGCGGAATTCATTCTGCTTTTTGGAGGCATAATTGTTGTTGTTTTACTTGCAATCTACATGTACAACAGTTACATGTCAGATTTAAGTGGAGAAATTGCATCAAGGGAAGTTCGGGAATTCAACAATCAGCTGTCAAATATCGGAAGATATTTCAAATAATTTAAAGAGTTTTTCTCTTTATTTTTTTTCTTTTGTCTTTTTTGAGCATTTTTAGTAATTTTCTTGAAGTGAAAATATTTCTAATAATTGGAAATG
>JAFUCN010000015.1 GCA_017459665.1 Methanobrevibacter sp.
GACAATCAGATGGACATTCAGGCTGAATTCAAACCATTGTCAGTATCTGAAGATACAAAGGAACTGTTGAAATTGGGAAATATCCGAATATTTCTGACAGGAACATTGGGAAACAAGGAAAAGTTCTGCAAATGGAATGATATCGATCCTGAAGAGACATATTATATCTATGAAAAATCTCCCTTTGATGTTGAAAAACGGCCGATATATCCTGATTTTGTTGGAAGCATGAGCGGAAAGACACGCAATGTTCCAAACTGGAAAAACAAAAAGGCAATTTCAAAAATAAAGGAATTGCTTGATAAGCATCCAACCGAAAAGGGTGTGATTCACACTTCAAGTAACGAACAGGCCTTTTGGATTATGGATAATCTGAAAGGTTATCCTATTGTTTTTGTGGGTGGAAAGGATAGAAACGAAATTTTAAATAAATTTGCTGAAAGTAAAAAAAGATTGATTCTCATAGGAGCATCAATTAAGGACGGTGTTGACTTTAAAGGTGATTTGTGCCGTTTTCAGATAATATTCAAGATTCCCTATCCTCAATTGAATGAACAGGTAAAATATAGAAAGGCACTTGATAAATCGTGGTATTTCTATCAGGCCGTAATGGCTTTGATGCAGGCTTACGGTAGAGGCATTCGTGATAAGGATGATTGGTGTGTAATGTATGTTATAGATTCTGATTTTGAACAGTTGTATAACTTCAACAAAAGTTTTTTCAATGAATATTTCTCAGAAGCTATTAAAAAATAAGTAGGGATAGCTTTTAAAGCTATCTGTTTAATTTTTGGAAATTTGCTGCTTGAAGACCGTGGTATTTGATCATACCTTCAACTTCACTTTGTTCGGTTTCTTTGTCTTCAAATGTAATTTGTTCTATGCTGTGTAAGCTGAATGGAGATTTTCTGACGATTGGTTGGATGGAACCTTTGTAGAGTTTCATTACAACTTCTCCGCTTACTCTTTCTTGCATTTTGTCGATTGCCTGGTCAAGATCTTCTCTTAATGGTTCTTGCCAGAGTGCTCTGTATACTAAATCAGCATAGAGTGTTGACATGTATTCAGCAAATCTTAACTCATCGGTTGTTAAAACCAATTCTTCTAAAGCTTGGTGAGCAGGAATCAAGAGTTTAGCACCGGGAGTTTCATAGATTTCTCTGCTTTTAAGACCAATCATTCTGTTTTCGATAGTGTCGATTCTACCGATACCGTGAGCTCCTGCAATTTCATTTGCTTTTGCAATCAAATCAATTAAAGGCATCATTTCGCCGTTTATAGCTACAGGAACACCTTCTTCAAACTCTATTGATACTTTTTCAGGTTCGTCTTTTGCATTCTCCCAGGAAGCAGTCCATTCATATATGTCTTCCGGAGGTTCGTTTGCAGGGTCTTCTAAGACATCTCCTTCAATTGCTCTTCCCCAGAGGTTTTCATCAATACTGTAAATTTTATCATAGCTTAATTCGATACCTTTTGATTCTGCATATTCTTTTTCTTCAGTTCTTGTCAAGTTCATTTCTCTGATTGGTGCAATGATGTCCAAATCAGACATTGCAAGAATAACTGCTTCAAATCTGAACTGGTCGTTTCCTTTTCCAGTACAACCGTGTGCAATAGCAGTTGCTCCTTCTTTTTCTGCTACTTCAATGATTTTTTGAGCAATTAAAGGTCTTGCAAGTGCAGTACTTAATGGGTATCCTTCATATTCTGCATTTGCTTTGATTCCGCGTGAGATGTATTCATTTGCAAATTCTTCTTTGGCATCGATATTGTAGTGTTTTAATCCACCTATTTTGGATGCCATGGTTTTTGCTTTTTCCATTTCCTCTTCGCCTTGTCCAACATCTACACATGCAGTAATTACTTCTACATCGTATTTTTCTTCTAATAATTTAACACATACAGAGGTATCAAGTCCACCACTGAATGCTAAAACTACTTTATCAGTCATTTAATCACCTAAATAAGAATAAGTTTACAGAATTAATTATATAATTAATAGTATTTAAAATTTTAAAATAAGATGACAGAAGAAAACTCTTAATTGAGGGCTATAATTGAGGTTGAAAAGTTATATGGGCTTTAAAATGAAAACCTCAATTAAGAGTTGTGAATTGATAAGTATTTTCATACTTTCAACTTCATATTAATGTTAGATTTTCATAGTATATAAAAGTTTAGGTATACCTAAATTTATATTTGAAATGGTTTATATATGGTGAGTATAATACTTTTAAACAAGAGATTAAATCTCTGTGGGATGTAACAAATACTTTTTTAAATGCCACTTTGGGTATTGTGGAGTATATTCTCCGCAATAGGCATTTAAATGTTTCTTATTTTTTCTGTTTTGACTTTTACGAGTAAATTTTCATCTTCAACAAATTGAATCAATCGTGAATAAGTTGGATTATTCTTTAATGTATCTTTATTTCCAATAATAATTAATTTCCGTTTGGCTCTTGTTATTGCAACATTCAACCTTCTCAAATCACTTAAAAAGCCGATATTTCCATGTTCATTACTTCTAACTGTAGAAATAATAATGATTTCCTTTTCTCTTCCCTGAAAACCGTCAACTGTTTTAACCTCAACAGGAGTCTTGTCCTGAATTATCTTAACTTGATCTGCATAAGGGCTTATTATTCCAATGTCATCTTCACTTACGCCGGCATTTAAATAATCATTAGCGATACCTATTGCAATTTCAGATTCTAAAATGTTAACAATTGATTTTGAATCTTTTAAATGTTTTTCATTGTTGTCTTCAATGTTTGACGTATCGATAAAGAGTAATGCTTCTTCATCATGGTCATTACCAAGTAAATCGTTAATGTCAATATCATCAACACTCAAATCGCTTTTCAGGCTATTGTTGTAGAATTCTTTGTTTGGAAATTTCATAAGCAAACTGTTCATACGATATTGGACGTTCAACAGCTGTGATTTAAACGAATATCTCTTAATCAACTCTTCAAATAGGGTTTTCTCTAGTGCTCCGGCCTTTTCGCTGATTATTGTCGGTGGAAGCTGTTTATGGTCTCCTGCAAGAATGAACCTGTGGGCTTTGGCAATCGGTATTAAGACACTTGGAATTGTTGCCTGTGAAGCCTCATCAATTATTGCAACGTCAAATTTCACCCTTGAGATGGCCTCAAGAGCAGATGATGAATTGGTGGCTAAAATGACATCGCTTTCTTCAATGATATTTCTAATCATTTTGTTTTCAATTCTTTTAATTTCACTATGAGCCTCATCAATTTCCTGATTGATTTCAATCCATTTTGCCATTGATTTCATTTTATCAGGACTTATTCCACGTCCTCCCTTTCCTTTGGAGGCATTGTATAATATATCATAATCTCCATAACCTCGCCTGAATTGAGGGGTTGGCTTTGTGTGAACGTTTCTTTTTTCAATCAGTTTGTCAATTTTCTTGTGTATTTTCTTGATTCTGCTGTTTAACTCGTGTTTTTCAACTTTATAGGCTAATGTCTGAGTAATATTATGCTTAGATACTCTTTGAGGATGTCCGAGGCGTGTGAGTTTGAGTTTTTTGTTTTCCATTAATCTTTCTAAAATATTGTCAACGGCAGCATTGCTTTCTGCTGTTGCTAAAACCTTATGGTTCTGACGGGTTTCCTGTGAAATTAACTCAACCAATGTTCTTGTCTTTCCGGTTCCAAACGGTCCGTGTATCAAATAGAAGTTTTCACATGATAGGGCATTTTCAATAGCTGATTTTTGAGAATCATTAAGTGACTGGTCTATATAATCAATATAGGGGGTAGGCCTATTCTTTTTAGGATTTCTATCGTTTAAAATATATTCCAGTGCGTTTTTACCTTTCAAACTCAGATGATTCAGATTATCTTCCATTCTCCTGAATGTAACGTCATTTGCATATAAGTCAAGGCGGACTTTCTTTTTAAGTGCCCATTTTGGGATTCTTTTCTCAAAAGCAACCTTAATGAATCTTGCACCCTTTTCGGTAACGGTACCTGTCAGGTCACTTCTTAGGGGATCGTCTGTACTTATTAAAACCATATCTCCCACAGAAATCTCGGTTTCTATTCTATCTGACCTTCCAAATTGCACAATCTGCAAGCCCAGTTCCTTTCCAAGGTATTTTCCTTTTACTTTATTGATGGCTCTGCCTAACTCCTCTCTTTTGATGCCTGACATGCTGCTTATCTCACGTGTCATCAAATCAATTTCAGCATCCCTTTCATAATTGATGAGCCTAATCATGTTTTTAATATATTTCTTCAATTCAATCCCTAATTTTAAATAAGAGCTTTAATGTATAATTAATTATGCATTTTGAAAAAATTGAGGAATTTGGAAATCTTGAATTCGGTTACGTTTCAGACTTTTCTGGAGGTTTTATTTCAAAAAACAGCAAACTCTTAGAACAGCTGGAACTAAACAGCTTAACTCAATTTGTTTTGGAAAAGTCAGTTTATGGAACTCCTGTCTTTAAACTGGGAAATAAGGGGAATAAAATACTGATTTTATCCGGTATTCATGGAAATGAACTTCCTCCTCAAATTGCAAATGTTTATTTGCTAAATGAGTTTGCAAGCAAAGATTTAAACCATACTTTGTTTTTCATACCATTTGCCGCACCAAAATCAACAATGAATAATGAAAGGACATTCAAC
>JAFUCN010000016.1 GCA_017459665.1 Methanobrevibacter sp.
AATGTTAGGACCGGAAATAAGCAATTCTCGATTACGGGATGTAATCGACTTTGAAGTGGACTACACAATTAAAGGATATTAAAAACAAATTCAGGAAAGAGATGAGGAAATTGTTGAAATAAACAAGGAACTTGTTGACAAAGATGAGGAAATTGTTGAAAAAGACAAGGAAATCATTCTTTTAAAGGCAAAACTTGAAGAAAACGGCATTTAATATTAAATAATTTATGTTGTATCGTTTAAATATTGAATGAGATTAACTATTATTTCATTTAATTTTATTCTTATTTTAAATATCTTTTCCATCTAAACAAATTAGCCTACAATACATTTTTTAATGTCTTTGACTAAATATTAATAAGTAATTTGGATTTTTTGTAGTTTCAATTACTATTCTCAAAATTTAACAAATAGGTTTTTACTATGATTACTCATAAACATGTTGATGAAATTTTTGAATATGATGGAAGCCAAATCAACCCTTCATGGGCTTTTCAGGAATTTAGCATTTACGGATCATCAATCATAACTTGGATTGGTCCGGTTAACATCACTCCAGATAATTTGAAGGATTTTGCAGATGTTGGTCTTGAAATCAAGTCAAACAATATGGTCAATTTCATTTGTGAATTCTTTGACCAGCAGCCGACAAACATGAGAATCGCTTATCTTCGCCAAAGATTGTTGGTCATGATTTTTAGAGAAATATTAACAGAAAAAGGCATAAAAACAACCCGTGAAGGTGATGATATTTTTGTTGACGAAAGAAAACTGTCTATTTCAATAGCCAGTGTCTCTTTAAGCTCTGCAAAAATACATTTTGCGCTTAACCTTGAGGATAAGGGAACTCCTGGTGATGTTGACACTATTGGATTATATGATATTAAAGTCAATGGCAAACAAGTTTTCACTGAAGATAATCTATTGGATTTAATTAATGATACTGTAAATAGATTTATAAATGAATTGGAAACAATTGAAAATGATATATGCAAAACAAAGGTGTTAGGATGAAAATTTTAGTTAATGGTATTCAGTCAAATTTAAGGTTTTCCTCAGCTCACGTCATTCCTGGCCATGAATCATGCGGATTCATACATGGTCACTCCTACTTTGTGGATGTTGAAATTGAAGGTGAAAGGGCAGGGGATTTTGAATTTGTAGTTGATTTTAAAGATGTTAAAGGTTATACCAAGGCGATTTGTGATGAACTGGATCACAGATTATTAATTCCTGTTTATAATAAATTAATTGACATTAAAGATTTCGATAAGGATAAAGATTCAATTTTTGATTTAAAAAAGAGACTCACAGTTCACTTTAAAATTGACGGAAAAGGATATTCAATTCCATCTTCAGACTGCGTATTTTTGCCTTTGCCATACACTTCAGCAGAAGAACTGTCCAAGTTTTTTGCAGAAACCTTGGCCAAAAAGCTGTCAGAAAATTATGATAATCTGAAATATGTTGCCGTTTGTGTAAATGAGGGTATCGGACAAGGTGCCGAATACAGGAAAGTATTATAATGAAAGCTCCGATTATTGAAATATTCTCATCCTTTCAGGGTGAGGGGTTACTGATAGGTGAAAGGCAGATTTTTGTCCGTTTTGCAGGCTGTAACTTAAACTGCAATTATTGCGATACCGATGATAGTAAATCAGAAAAGTCAGGCAAGTTAATGACTCCCGATGAAGTTAGCCGTGAAATTGAAAAACTTTTAACTCCTGATTGCAAAACAATTTCATTTACTGGAGGTGAACCTAGCTTATATCCTGAATTCATATCTGAAGTTAGCCAAAATTTTGATTTGGATATAATGCTTGAGACAAATGGAACTTTGCCGGATAAAATTGATTCAATAAAAAAACTGGATATGGTTTCTTTAGATATCAAGTTACCGGAGCATTTCGATGGAGATTTTGACGATTCAATTTTTCTAAATGAAATCAAATCACTAAATTTATTAATGGCGAAGTCCATAAATGTATATTGTAAAGTAGTTATATTGCCGTCAACAAAAATAGAGTCATTTGAAGAGGTAGTTGAAAAATTATCACAAAATATTTCAAACAAAAGCAACCTTAAAATAATTATCCAACCTTCTAGTCCGTTAGGAGAATGGAAAGACATTAATTTTAAATTATTTGAATTTTCCGAAGTTGTTGGGCAATATTTTGATGTTTCCACCATTCCTCAAATCCATAAGATTTTGGATATTGAGTGAATTTTGTTTTTAATATTGATTTTATTTTTTTAGGCGCAATTGTAAATTTGAGGTGTGAAAATGAAAGATAAAACATCCATTAACAGAAAATCAAACACAGGTGCAGTTGAACGTGAAACAAAAGTTCATGATAAAGAAGGAGACATCATGGCTATTGCAACTAGAGATGTAGTTTCAATTCCTCCTTCCAAAAGTATCAAAGACACTGCTAAAGTAATGATGGAACACGAATTCAGAAGATTACCAATCACTGATCCTGGTTCCGGTAAATTGTTAGGTATTGTAACAGTAATGGATATATTAGATTTCTTTGGTGGAGGAAAAAAATTCAACATTATTGAGAAAAAATACGAAGACAATTTCTTAGCAGCAATCAATGAACCGGTCAAAGAAATCATGACACGTGATTTAATTACCTTGTCTTCCAAAGCTTCAATTGGCGAAACCATTGAAACCATGTTGAATAATCAATTAGGTGCTATCCCTCTTGTCGATGCAGATGGAAAAATCGCAGGTATCGTCACTGAAAGAGATATTGCATTGTCTCTAGCAGGCATGGCTGGTAAAGAAACTGTACAAGATTATATGAGTACTAAAGTATTCAATACCACTCCTGGAACCCCACTTGAAGGAGCATGTAAAATAATGGTTAGGAATGGTTTGAGAAGAATTCCTATCGTCGGTGGGGAAGCTGACATTTCCAAAGCAGCTAAAAAATTATTGGGAATTATCACATCAACTGATATTGTAAGATTCTTAAATGCTAAAGAATTATTCGATAATTTAAATTCCAATTTGGCTACTGACGTATTAAAAACAACTGTTTCATATATAATGGTTAAAGATGCTATTACAGTCCCACCTACTGAAACTATTGGTGATTTATGCCAATTATTTGCAGATAAAAACATTGGTGGAGTGCCAGTTGTAAAAGATGATGATGTAATTGGAATAATTACTGAAAGAGACATTTTAAACGCAGTTAAAAGAGTTTAAATAATACTAATAAGGAGATGATAATATGCAAATTAAGAATTTGATGTCTGAAGATTTAATTACTATAGACAAAGATCAAAATCTTTCTGATGCTTTAAAATTGTTACGCAAACACAACGTATCCCGTTTGCCAGTAACAAACAACAAAGAACTGGTTGGAATTATTTCTGAAAGGGATATAGCCAATAAACTCGGTTCTTCAAAGTATGAAAGTATGCCTGCATCAAGACTTCATATTTCATCCGTAATGGTTAAAGATGTGTTTACAGTTCCGCAAACAATGCAACTGGCCGATGTGGCAAAATTAATGTTGGATGAAGGAATTGGTTCAGTGCCGGTCATGTGTGAAGATAAGATGGTTGGTATTGTTTCAAAAGCAGATTTTGTTACTCTTGCAGTAGGTATTGCTTTCGATAAGATAACTGTAAAAGAAATAATGTCAAAAGATTTGACAGTTGTATCTCCATCTGAAAGGCTTGTTCATGCAAGAAGATTGATGATTGAGTCTCATGTTGGAAGATTGCCTGTTGTTGAAGACGATGAACTTGTAGGTATGATTACTTCAAAAGACTTGATGAGAGCTTTCATTGATTTCAGGAAAAACGTGCCTGAAAAACATCAGAAATCTCAAATCAAAGAAGTCTTCGTTGAAGATATCATGTCCTCCAATCCACAATACGTTTCAAAGGACATGTCCATAACTGAAGTTTCAAACATCATGATTGAAACAGGTTACAATGGGCTTCCTGTTGTGGAAGATGGGGAAGTCGTTGGAATAATAACACAAACCGATATTTTAAGACTAATTGAAAAATTAGAATCTTAAATATCTCTTTTTTTCTTTTTTTGGAGGAATTACTATTACATTAATCTCATTTTTAGGTCCTAAGGGAACATTTACTCATGAAGCAGCCAACATGATTGGTGATGATTTGGTTCCATATTGCAATATTCCTGCTGTTATGGGAAGCGTTGAAAACGATGAGACAGAATATGGGATAGTTCCTATTGAAAATTCAATTGAAGGGCCTGTCGGAATCACACTTGATTCCTTGGCACATAAATTCAATCTGAATATATTTAAAGAGATTATCATTCCTATCAATCAGAATTTAATTGTCAATCCGGGAACTTCAATGGATGATATTGAAGATGTCTACTCTCACTCACAGGCCATTGCCCAATGTCAGGAATTCATCAGCAAAAATAACATCCAACCCCATTATGCAGTAAGCACTGCAAGCGCTGCAAAAAGTATAGTCGGCGATAAATCAAAAGCAGCCATTGGAAATGCAAAAACCGTTGAACTATATGATTTGGAGATATTAAAGGCAAATATCCAGGATACTGACAATAATGAAACAAGATTTGTTGTTCTTTCAAAGGAAAGTCATGAAATCACCGGTGAAGATAAGACTTCAATAATATTTTCAATTTCTGAAGACCGTCCGGGTGGATTGTATAATATTTTAGGAATTTTTCAAAAAAACAATATCAATTTGACAAAAATTGAATCAAGGCCTTCTAAGAAGGGTTTGGGCAAATACCTGTTTTTTGTTGACTTTGAAGGTCACAAAGATGAGAAAATAGTTCAGGATATTCTAAGTGAAATATCACAAAATACCTATTTTTTAAAAGTTTTGGGTTCATATCCTATTTTTAAGTAAACTTTAAATCATTGTTTTAATATAACTTATCTTAATAGTGCAACTAAACTATAATGTCAAGCACTTTTTTAGCAGATTTTAATCTGTAAAGTCATGTTAATATTGAATATTCAGGGAGGGTAGGAATGCCAAACGATAGAGAGAAACTTCTAAACATTATGGCGAGTTTAGAATCTGATTATAAGTCTGGAAAAATTTCCCGTGAGAAATATAATTATTTCCAATCCAAATATCAGGATAAGCTCAATTCTATTGATGCTCAAGCAGCTACTAGAAGAATAAGGTCTATGCAAGGTAAACCTTCTTCAGATACAAGCATGAAGAAGAAAACCAGAAAACCTGCCAGAAGTAAAAAGGAACAGGAAGATTTAGTTCAAAAATATATTATTAATCCCAAGAAGGGCGATGCAAAATATGATAAAAAACCAAAATCATCTATGGATAGCGGAACTTTCAAATTAGTTTTGATGTTAGTTCTTGTCATTGGTTTTACTGTAGGCGTTGCATATGGGGTCTTTAATTTTGATTTTGATTCAGTTTCCGGTAATGAAGTTGTAGCTACTGTTGAAGATACAGCGTTCCCTGAATTTAATGAAGATATTATTGAAAACGTTACCGATACTTCAAATGATACTGATATTGAAGAAACAACAGAAACCATTGATGAGATTGAAACCACAACGGACACATCTACGGATACTTCCCAAGGTGGAGGATATAATAATCCAGGTTCATCTGATTCCGGTGGCGGACAATCATCTGATTCTGGTAGTGGTCAGTCTTCTGATTCTGGTGGAAGCAGTCAACCTGCTCCTTCCGAGTCTGGAGGTTCTAGTGAGGAATAATCTTTTTTTATTCCATTTTTAGAGGTGAAATCATGAAAAACAATGTTTTAAGATATGGAATTTCAATTGTTTTATGCTTATTATTCATTGGTTGTATTGTTACAAGCGTTAGTGCAGATGATTCATCTGAGTTAACCATGCTGTCCTTGTCAAAAGGAGGAATAGTAATAAATTATCCGTCAGATTGGGGTTATTCTCAAGCAACTTCACAATATTCAATAATGTCTATTTCCAAACTTGATTCAATTGATTCTGCAGGTATAGGTCAGGTTAACATCAATGTTGAAAAGAAACCTCTTGAAGGGGATTTCTACACTTTTGTTAATGATACTTACAAATCAATGTCAAAAGATTCATCCTTTGAGTTGGTTTCATCTGGAGAGCTTACCTTGGATGATATGACTGCTTTGGAATACATTTATACTTCCAGCCAAAATGATACATCCATCAAGGAACATAAGGCCGTCTGGTTTGAAAAAGGCGGACAAGCTTATGTTTTATTGTATAGTGCTCCAGTAGATCAGTTTGAAAGTAATTTGTATGTCTTTGATTATATTTTAACAGATATTCAAATTAACTAATTCTTTTTTTTAATTTAGGTGATTTTATGATAATATTATGTGTAACGGGAAGTATTGCAGCTACCGAATCTATTAAATTGGCTCGTGAACTTAGAAGAAATGATGTTGAAGTAAAATGTTTCATGAGTGAAGCTGCATGTGAAATTATTCATCCAAATGCAATGGAATTTGCAACAGGCCAAGAAGTTGTAACCAAATTAACTGGTAAAATCGAACATGTCAAATACTCTCAGGCAGATTTGATACTGGTTGCACCAGCTACTGCCAATACTATTTCCAAATTCGCACACAAAATTGCCGATGATGCTATTTCCACACTTCTGATTACTGCATATGGTCATGACACTCCAATCATTTTCGTTCCATCAATGCATGACTCAATGTATAAGGCAATCAAAGAAAACATTGACAAAATCAAGGATGAAAAATCAGCAATATTTATCAAACCTCGCATGGATGAAGGAAAAGCCAAATTCCCGTCAAAAGAGGATATAGTTCTTGAATCTTTAAGAGCAATCAATTTAAACAAGGATTAAAATGCTTAAAGGTAAAAAGATTTTAATTAGTTTGGGAGGAACCTACGAGCCTATTGATTCCGTAAGGGGAATCACCAATAAATCATCAGGTAAAATGGGTTTGGAGCTTGCAAAGGAAGCTTATATCAGAGGTGCAGATTTAACATTGGTTGTTGCTAAGGTTAGCGTTGAGATTCCATCTGTTTTTGATGTCATTCATGTTGAAACTGGCAGTGAAATGAATGATGTGATTTTGGATTTGATTTCAGATTTTGACATTTTTATTTCAACTGCAGCTGTTTCCGATTTTGAATTCAAACAGATAGATGATAAAAAAATAGATTCAAACAGTTCTCTATTTTTAAATTTAAAACCTACAACAAAAATCATCAGACAGGTTAAAAAGATTAATCCGGATATATTTCTGGTTGGTTTTAAAGCTGAATTTAATATTTCAAAAGAGGATATTATTTCCTGTGCCAGAAAACAGATTGAAGTGGCAGGCACTGATTTGGTGATTGCAAATGACATTTCCAAAAATGAGTGTCATTTTGGATCTGATAATAATGAGGTTCTGATTGTTGATGATGAGGTTATTAGTGTTCCTTTAGCTTCTAAAAAAGAGATTGCCAAAAAGATTTTTGATGTAATTTCTCAAAAGTTATAGTTTCATCTATATGTTGCCATTACTCATCATTTTTTTTAAACTTATATAGTTTTATTTCATATTTTCACTTAATTATTTTTTATAGAAATGATGATGTTGATTATTTTATTATTCATAAAATTAATTTAAAGCATATCAAATTTCAGACTATATTTTGTTTTTTCAGTTTTTTTGGTGCAACTAAAATCTTTTGTATGAGTTTTAATTTTGTTGATGTTTTTGATTTTTTAGTGTATAAGTAGATATCAATATTGATGTTGATTAAAATTAATTTCATTGTTGGGTTACAAATGGTTTAAATTTTTACTTTCATTGCTATTGCATGGGCAAAATTTAAGCTCATTTGAGTAATACTTTTATGAATAAAATAAGCAAATTAATCTTTGAAAATAAATTAAATTAAAATTAGTTTTTTTAAAAAATAAGTTCATGCCTTTAGGATTGAGTTAAATGGAGTGATTAATAGAGTGAATCAACCTAAAGGACGTTTCAATGAACTTTTATTTTATTTGCATTAGCATATAAAATATTTAATTTTATAGTATAAAAAGGTATCTAAGTAATACAAATTACTGATTTTTGTAGTAATTTTTTACTTTTCTCAGAGGTATTTTTTAGTTGATTATCATTCAAAAATTAAGTGATTTTTTTTAAAAATTTTTCTTTCATAGACATTGCATTATTGCCTTTTTTGTACTAGTCTTATTTCATGATTTGATTAATTTTAAAAACTTTATCTTATGTTTTCTCTTAATACTCTTTTGATTCCAGTTTAAGATTTCACATGTTCGTGGTTTGGATAGTTTAATTTGTGAAGTTAGTGATTGTCTTTTTTATCTGATGGAATTTTCAAATGATTTAATCTATCTAATTTATGATGTCTTGATATTTATTGGGGTATTGTGGAGATACTTTTTTTCGTATTGGTTAGTGTCCTTTCTTTTTGGCAATGGGGTGAAAAATCAAATCCCTCTAAAGCTTTTGTTTTTTTATTTAATGGCAAAAAGGATATTGTTTTACTTTGAATCGGTGCATCTGAAATGTTAATAATGGTATTCATTGTCTTAGTTCCGGTTGCCTTTCATTCTTGCCCATATAGCTGCGCTTGGTGTTATACTATTCCACAGGGTTGTTCGGTAATATGGTTTTAATGTATTTAGTGATTATATTTTTATATTTTCAAAATCAATATTAATTTAATAGTATGTGCAATTGGTGTTAAAAATGGGTGATGTTAATAATTTCAAATTTTTTGATGATTTAATCCATAGCGAGTCAGAAAATATAGTTTTAACTAGTGATATAATCTTAGATGAGGATGAAGAAGACCAATACTCTAGAGGCATTGAGATAGATTTAAATGATTTGACCATTGATGGAAATGGCCACACTATTGATGCAATGGGGAAAGCGAGAATATTCAAATGTATCTGACGCAATATCCTAATCAAAAATATCGCCTTGAATAATGGACTTGCAATTGATGGTGGTGCAATATATAATAAAGGCAATCTTAAAATAATGTCCTCAAAAATATCCCGCAATAAATCATTGAATAATGGTGGCGCAATATATAATCTTGGAGAAATGGTTTTAATTGATTCCTATATATCTGCATGTCTTTCAAAAGAATGCGGAGGTGCAATATATAATAGTAGGGGAGAACTTGAAATAATAGATTCAAAAATAATATCAAACACAGTTAAAGATTCAAATTTTACAAGAGGTGGCGCCATATATAATGATAATGGAAGAATATCCATTAAAAATACATTTTTATCTAGATGTAAAAAGACAATGAGGTGCAATATTTAATAAGGGGTACAAATTGGACATAACAGATTCTACACTAACCATAATATGGCAAAATGGGGTGGTGCAATATATCATAAGGCTGGAATTTTAAATATAAAAAACTCAAAATTATCTTATAATGGAGATGCCTTTGGCGGAGCAATAAATAATTCAAGTGAACTTAGAATATCCGATAGCGAATTGTCAAATAATAAAGCTGGATTTGGTGGAGCAATAAATAATGGCATTAACGGAAATTTGGAAATTTCCAACTCAATGTTAATCAATAACAAAGCAGGCTGGGGAGGAGCAATTAACACAACATACAAAAATGAGAAAGTGAATGTGTTAGTGAATAATTGCAAGTTCGAATATAACGATCCAGATAATATGACTCTTTCAAAAACTTTGTTGATTTGAATTTTTTTGATGAAAGTTATCTTTGAATTTTTAATTTCGTTTAAAAATAGTTAAATTTAATAAAGAGTTGGAGTAAAGTTTTTATCATGCCCAATCAAAAAACATTTACTCCAAATAGTATTTTAGATGTTAAACAATATATATTTTGTGATTCTGATGATGGATTAGTCCTTTCAGATCCTCGTTTTGTGAAAATTTTTAAATCCTGTCAAAAGGCTCTTAAATCTTTTGATTTAAGTTTTAAAAAGGATGTTCCTTATTTTAAAATGAGTTTAGCCAGATGCCCCTATTGTGGAACTCGTCATGTTGTTAAATATGGTTTTACAAAAAGAAAGTTAGTATTTAAAGAAATAGGTAAAACTAATGTGAAGGTTCAGCGTTATATCTGTAAACGCTGTAATAAAACCTTTCAAACAGATTTAACAAGTCTTGTTGATAAAAACAGCAATTTTACGAATGAATTAAAAAGTGAATCAGAACATTTAATTTCAGATTATCTGGGAAGCTTAAAAAATGTTTGCAAATCATTTAAAAAATTCTTTGGAATCACGGTTTCACATCAAACAATTGAAAATTGGCTTTTTGTTAATGAAAACATTTTAGAATTTGATTTAGGGCGTTGCTCGGGTTATTATGTCTTTGATGTAGAATGGATAAAAATCAACGGAAAATGGAAATATCGTCACACATTACTTGATTCTATTTCAAATTGCATCGTATCCGATGCAATTTACGATAATGAAGATGAAACAACTGTTGAAAAGTTTTTAAGAGAATCTACAGCAAATAAAAATAAAATTGCAATCACAACAGATTTAGATAAAAAATATGCCTCAATTATCCCAAAATTAGGTTTTAAACATCAATGGTGTATTTTTCATACTAAAAAAAGTTTAAATAAACAATTAAAAACTTTTAAAGATAAAAATCGTATTTCTGACGAAGAATATCAAGAATGTCACAAACAACTGAAAATAATCAAAGATTTATTCGATTTAAATGATTATAATGAATTCAAAAATGAAGTACAATCTTTAATTTATCGTAAAGATGATTTTCATCCAGTGATTTATAAAATAATCAGAAAATCAATCACTCCACGATATAAAAGCTTCATTTATCACTTAAAAGATAAACGAATTGAAAAAACAAGTAACAAAATTGAAAATGCCTTTCAAAAAACAATGCCAAAATCCAGAAAACGAACATTCAAGACCAAACAAGGGGTTTTAAAACGAATATATTGCAGAGATCTAATTTGGAACCAAAATCGAAAAAACGATTATGAAAATCAACAAAGTTTTTGAAAGAGTCATCATATCGTGATTTTAAACAAATTGTGTGACTGTCTTTTTTGTCGTTCTTCCGAGATTACATATTAACAGTATTTTTCCCTCACCTTTTTCCGGACACGATTTCAGTTATTGCAAAGATTAAT
Organism: Methanobrevibacter sp.; assembly: GCA_017459665.1. GTDB lineage: Archaea > Methanobacteriota > Methanobacteria > Methanobacteriales > Methanobacteriaceae > Methanocatella. Next base: position 11,148 of record JAFUCN010000016.1, read on the forward strand.
ATACCTAAATTATGAAATAATTATCCATGAAAATGACTGCAGAGGTAATTGGGGAATCTTTCAAAACTCCCTTCATCGAGTATAAACACTTTATTGCAGTAACCGTTATTGCACTGATGTGTGAGCTTATCACTGAAGAGTTCCTTTCCCTTCCAGTGGGCAGATGGACCCTTCTCATCATTGCGGTCAACTCGATGGTCACTTTAATACTTCTGGGGATAATGCTCGGTATTGTAACCCGTGCGGTCTACAGAAAGGAAGTTGAATATTTCAATATCGCCGAAAATTTCATGGAAGGCCTTAAGGAGTATATCGTCACAATGTTCTGGATGATTCTGACATTTGCGGTTTCCCTGTTCATTGCCGTTCCGACAGGGGTCTATTCAAATATTCTGAATATCTATAATCATATCTCGACATCCGATTTCGTTGATGCGGCACTTACGGTTTCACAGCTTTCTGAAGACCTTCCGATTGATATACAGTTTGATTTGGCTCACAGTTTTCAGGCCAACATTCTGATTTCGGTATTCGTTTTCATGATTTTCACTTCCTTCGCATTTCTGGGAAAGGCGATTCTCATCGAGTCCGCAAGCATAAAAGATGCAATGGATTTGAGAAACATCTTCGGATCAGTTCGAAAAATCGGATATGTGAGATATCTGATATTTGTCATTTTATGGGGATCTGTTTTAATAATACTGTTTAATGTGCTGTGGTCACTGGAGTTTGTTCTTGCAGGAAGTCTTATATCATCCGTTCTTGAGGCATTCTTTCTGTTTTTTTCAACCAGTTCATTTTATCTTATTTTAAAAAAGAGCACAAATAATTAATAACAATGAAGTTTTTGAAAGTGCCGATAATATCAATTACAAATCACAATAATCAACCGCCTTGCATTCAATTAGTTAAAGATTTAAATGTATTTCTATGTCTATGTTGCCATCTTAAAAATCTGATTTAAAACCCAAACTTCTATCGCTTTATTAAATAATTCTTCCCATGAAGGAAATTCAGAATTTAAATCAATAAAGTTATCAAGTTCTTCGTTATCCATAAGTTCATAAAAATTATCACAACCACTTTTATCAATAAGTTCGGCCAAATCGCTGAAATCAGTGTATTCGTGTAAAAAATCGTTTGTGAAAACTTCAGTTACGGAACCTGAAAATTATCATTTTCCGTGAATTTATTTAAGTTTTCAGACAATCTTTCCAATTTTTCCAACCCATCAACTTCAATATTCATAGCAATACCTCATAAAATAAATTTAATAATTCCTCATTTCTCTATAATTTAATATCTAATAAAAAATTACTAATAAACTTAGTTTATTGGAAAAATTATAACTATTAAATATAGAACATCAGATATTCTTGGAGAGTCTCTATGAAGTATACAAAAGCAATTATTATTATTTTAATTTTAATATTATTGCCTAGTTTATCATATGCTTCCTTCTGGAGCGATGGTTTGACAGGGGATGATATTTGTGTTAAGGATTTTAAAACTAGCATAACTGATTATACCACAGGCAATTCTGAAAGATATGTTTATTCCAGTGTGTATGATTTAAAAAACGTGTCCACATCTTTTGCAGGTGGAAAAATAATTACATATTATTATAATGGAGATGAATTAATTACAAATAATGACACGTTCAATAATAACACAACAATGATTGAAGATGATTATCTTTTAAATGAGTTTCATCATGTTTCTGTGTATTCGAAATTATGGACTGATGAATATGTCAAAGTCACACACTGCAATATAGTAGTACTGAATGATGATGGTGAAACAGTTTATAATGTCACCAAACCTTTTGACATGGACAATTACGTTAAGAATCGTGACTTGGATCTTGAAATTGATGACAGTAATGATGAAAAACCAAAATCTTCAGTTAAAAGTGACGATTATAAATTTTTTGAGGAAACAGACTTTAATGATGATGGGAAAATAGATTTTGATGAATTTTCAGAAGTCAGTTTCATTTTCACAGAAGACAGCTTTTGGGACGGATACTCCATAGAAGAAATATTGCTATCAGAATGGGACAGGGCCAATTCCGATGGTGATGATTATTTAACCTTTGAAGAATTCAAAAAGGTCATATGAGAAATTTGGTCATGTGTTAAAAATCATCAATATTATCATCATCGTAATCATCATAATAATCTATTCTTTTTGGCTTTTCTTCAATAGCTACCACGTCAATAATATCATCATCATATTTCCTATTTTCTGCGGATTTTTTATTATTTGGAGTAGATTTAAGTTTTGATTGGGTCTTTGCTTTTTGATTTTGTTTTTTAGCATTTTGTTTATCTGCACAACAGCAAACTGAAACTATTAAAATAAATAATATTATTCCTATTATTGTCCCCATCATGTTAGTTAGATTTACAAATATAAATTATTTTCTATTTGAAAAACATTTTCAAACTTGATGGCTGATTTGAAATTGATATAATTGGAAAGAAAATCATATTCCCAATATTGAATAAGTTATATTAATTTGATTATTTCTTTACTGTCAAGGGGTTTTTAATATTTTTCATTAATCTTTGTTGCGGTTTAATTTTTTATTTTTTCGTAGCTATTTGAAGAATTTCTTTTTGTTCGAACTTCCTATCCAAAACTTTATTTACCATGTTTTATAGACAATTAGACTAGTGAGAGGTAAAAGTTTGATATACTTTTATAACTATTGGAGTAATACTTTTTTGGGTTGTTTGTAGTAATAATTTATATTTCTAATAATTATTTTTTTGCTTTGAATCTTGTGAAAATAACCTATTTTTTTTTAAAAATTTTTTTCTACTAACAAAGCAATATGGTCTTTTTCGTAAGGTTCTAGTTTTACTTTTTCAACAATCTTAAAACCTTTTTCTTTCAATTTCTTCTCTTGTTCCTTAAATATCTTTTTTGGCTTTTGAACTACATCAATACTTCTAGCCTTAATCATTAAAATTCCCATAGCATCATCATTGGCAAATAGGTTCATATTTTTAATAAACAATTCTGTTTGTGTAGGCTGAGCAACATCGCAGTATATTAAGTCCACTTTTTCGGCAATATTCATGTATTCTTTCGGTTTGGTAGCATCACCTAAAATCGGAGCAATATTAAGTCTCTGACGGGAAAGATGAACCAATTTTTTTGCGGTAGTCGGTGAAAATTCAACTGCATATATTCTTCCATTAATTGCAATATCTGAAATGTGCGAAACGGTTGTTCCGGTTGATGCACCTAGGTAAAGTACTTTTGAAGACTCGTCAAGCTTCAGATTTTCCAATCCATTTAAAAGAGCAGCACCCAGTTTTGAACGTCTAGGATTCCATATTCTGTACTCTTCATCCTCTTTAATTAACTCTTCACCATATACTGATGTTCCGGGATTCAGATTCTTGGTTGCCACATTTCCATCTTTAAAATAAACATTCATACTCATTTCCTCCTTTTTTTCTTTTTACCTTTTTTCTTGCTCTTTTTGGATTTGCCTTTCTCTTCTTTTCTTTTTTTGCTTGTCTTTGTTGGAAATGGGTTATTTTTCTCAATTTCTTCTACTTTCAATTTAAATTCTTCTGCAACATTTTCATCAAAAGTTTTAGTAAAAATATCTCTTCTTGAAGCATGGGATATCATGCCTGCAAGCATTCTTGCCACTTTTCCACGATTCCACCATTTTGCTCCCCTAACTTGTGGGTGTTGATAGATTAATCCATATTTTGGAGGTCTGTCTCCACTTTTTAAATGTCTAAACAATGCCTTTTCAGCACCCATTATCTGAACGGTACTTGAAGGATACATTGCAAGTCTTTTAAGTCCTCCTGCATGGGAAATCAATTTTGCACCAAGTGTCGGACCTACAAGGAGTCTCAGGTTTGGAGCAATCGATTCCATTTTTCTGTCAATGTATTCTTCAATGTTTTTTCTTGATTTTTGAAGTTCATAAATGGAATTTGCATAATTGTTCATTATTTCCAAATCGTTTGGGTCAATATCATCATCAATATCAATAATTTCTTCTGGAAATGCATCGGGTTTTGCTTCAACTATTGCTTCTTTTGTTTTGTTTTGTGAAATTAATTTGATATATGTTTCATTATTTTTAATTATGTCCATTTCTGGGAAATACAGTGCATACCATTCTCTAATGCGTTCGATTAATTTTGAGATGCTGTCGTCTATTTCGTCAATGGAGTTGATTGCCTGAATTAAATGTTTGTCTTCAGAAGCAGAGGCCTTTTTTATTCTGTAAATTGCCAGATTTCTATAGGTTTCTGTCATTTCATCAAAATCAATGTCAAATTCATCATAGTTTGATCTTAAATAATCTCCTGCTTGATTTGGATTTTTAACACTGATCTTTTCATTATCATAATCGGCAGATTTTTTATTTGACTCAATGATTATTTCATCATAAGTTGATGAAACTTCTTCAATTATTTCTGATTCTTCTTTTACAATTTCTTTTTCATCAATTTGGGCTAATCTATTTATTATCTCATCTTCTGGAAACAATTTTTTGGCAATTAGCTCATTTTGTGAATTGAAAGCAAAAAATCCTTTAACACAGTAAGTTATATAGCATTCCATGAGTTAAGATATTTTTTTCATTTCTAATAAGTATTTTCATGACAAAATTTAATTTAATTAAAAGCAAATAGTTAATTAATTACTTTTTAGGATTTGTAATCATGTCAAAAGAAAGTTTTAATGATTTAAAATATGAGCTTGAACTTAAAAATGCTGAAATTGATGAGCTTACTATGGAACTCCAGGAAAAACAGGAGGAAATCAACAAACTGAAGTTGTATTCCACCAAACTTAAATATCAAAACAAAAACCTTGAAGATAAACTCGACACCAAAATAGATTATGACAAGGCAAGAATCAACGAATTGGATGATTTGGCCGAAAAAATCAAAGAAAAGGATGCAATAATTGAAGATAAACATGATCAGGTTAAATATTTGAGGTCATTAATCGATGATTACAAGAATCAAGTTAATTCAAATACTGAAAATCTTGAAGTTCAGCTTAGAAAAATCTCTAAAACTTATGAAGATTTACTCAAACAAAAGGACATGATTATTCAAAAACAGGATGAACAAATTGATAATTTGATTAAATCTAATGAAGAAGTAATTAAAACTAATAAAACTAATGTTATTAGTTTAAAATTACAAAATGAAAAGTATCAGGAGATTATTGATAAATTTGCAAAAACTAATTAAACAATTAATTACAAAGATGGTATTATGTTAAAGACAGATGTTTGTGGAGTGGAATTCAGAAATCCTTTAATGCTTGCTGCAGGCATTATGGGGAGTAATGCTTCATCAATGAACTGGATTTTAAAATCCGGTGCTGGTGGAGTCGTTTCAAAATCATTTTCCTTAAACCCTCATCCGGGATATGTCAATCCGACAACAGTTGCTGTTGAAGGAGGAATAATAAACGCTATTGGACTTTCAAATCCGGGTGTTGAGAATTTCAAAGAGGAACTAAAAAAGATTGAAAGAGAAAACAATGTTGTAATTGCATCCATTTATGGTGCAACACCTGACGAATTCTCCAAATTGGTTGTGGATGTTCAGGAATTCGTTGACATGATTGAATTGAATATCTCATGTCCTCATGCAATGGATGGTTATGGTGCTTCAATTGGTCAGAGTTGTGATTTAAGCCACACTATTGTATCAGCCGCCTGTGATGTTGCAGATGTGCCGATAATTGCCAAATTAACACCGAATGTAACTGATATAACAGAAATTGCAAAAACCTGTGAGGATGCAGGAGCTGATGCCTTATCCTTAATCAATACATTGGGTCCGGGCATGAAAATCAATATAGATGTGGCTCGTCCGGTATTGTCCAATAAATTTGGTGGGATGAGTGGCCGTGCAATAAAACCGATTGCAATCAGTAATGTCTATTCAGTTTACGAAGCCGTTGATATTCCATTGATTGGGGTCGGAGGAATCTATACTTGCGAGGATGTTGTTGAATTTATTTTTGCAGGTGCAAGAGCGGTTCAAATAGGAACTGCAATCATGGATGAAGGTGTTGGTGTTTTCGATGACATTAACATAGGCCTTGAAAAGTTCATGGCCGAAAAAGGGTTCTCATCTATTGATGAAATGGTTGGACTTGCACACAGGGAGTTGTAAACATGATTAACGAACCGAAAATCGTAGAAATTAAGGAAATTGTTGATGAAACTCCTACAATTAAAACATTTAAGTTTGATTGGGATTTTGAAGTTCTTGGAAAACCTAATCCTGGTGAATTTGTAATGGTGTGGAACTTTAAAAATGAAAAACCAATGTCTATTGCTCAAATCAACGATAATGAATTGGCAATCACCGTAAAAAATATCGGTGAGTTCACCTCCGAGCTCCATGACTTAAAAATGGGAGACCAGATTGGAGTCAGGGGAAGCTATGGTAATGGTTTTGACAACTCTTTTGAAGGTAAAAGGATATTAGCCATCGGAGGAGGGGTCGGTATGGCTCCAATTAATGCAATAGCTACAGACCTGCTTGAAAAAGGCAATATTGTTGATGTTGTCGCAGCAGCCGTTACAAAAGATGAGTTGTTATACTGCAGTCAATTGGAAGAGTCCGGTGCTAATCTCCATCCGTGTACTGATGATGGAAGTTATGGATTTGAAGGTTTTGCAACTGATTGTACTGTGGATTTGCTTAAAGATTCAACTTATGATTATGCATTTGTCTGCGGACCTGAAATCATGATGAAAGGGGTCTTTGATATTCTTGAAGATGCCGGAATACCTGCACAATATTCTCTTGAAAGATACATGAAATGCGCACTTGGTGTATGTGGCCAGTGTTGTGTTGACAGTGAAGGTTGGAGAATATGTGTTGAAGGTCCTGTTTTTGAAAATGAAAAGATATACAAAATTACAGAATTCGGCAAATACAGAAGAGATGCTTCTGGTGTGAAATATTAATTTAGAGTGGATAAAATGAGTATCAGCATTAAAGATTATTTAACTCCTCCAGTACTTTTGATAATATTCTTATTAGTGATTTCTTTAATGTTTATATTTCCTGTTTTAAACATGATTGTATTGGGGGCTATCCTGGCTTATGGAGTTAGGCCGGTGGCCTTTAAGATTCAATCCAAATTAAAATATTCATCAGTTTCAATATTGCTTGCTATGGTGATTGTTCTAATACCTCTAATCTTATTGGTGGGATATATAACTTTTGAAATAACCAATTTCATAACCACTTATCTTGCAAGCAATTCCTATCTTGACATTGATGGCGCAATAGCGCAAATTTCTCTATACTTGCCTTTAAATGCCACTTCAATCAATTCATATGTAAATTCATCAATCAACCAAATCGGTAGCTTTATACTGAATTATTCGGTCAGTTTCCTAAGCAAATTTGCAAACATAACTTTGGATTTATTTATTTTAGTATGTTCTGTATTCTATTTTGTCCGTGATGGAGATAAATGCTTAAGCTTCATTAAAGACTTTGTTCCGAGTGAATATAAAGAATTCTTTGACAATACTGTTGAGTCTGTAAAGGATGTTTTAAAAAGCATATTCTATGGCCACTTTCTAACATCAGTAATAATTGGTATATTTGGTTGCATTGGTTATTCTCTTTTGGGTTATCCATTTGGAATATTTTTAGGTGTCATAACTGGTATTTTACAGTTGATTCCAATTTTTGGCCCTTGGCCTGTCTATTGGATTTTGTTTTTCATAGATATATTCAGCGGCAATTATCCAAGAGCAGTAATCGTCCTGCTGTTTGGTTTTTTCCTAAGTACAATAGACATGTACATAAGACCCGCTCTTTCAAGCCATTATGCGGATATACATCCTTTAATTTTACTTATCGGGTTTTTATCAGGTCCGTTAGTCTATGGTATTGTCGGTTTCATTATCGGTCCTTTGATATTGGGCGTAACATATGCCGTTTTAGACAGTTATAGAAAGGAGTTTCTAAGCGAGGGATAATATGCAAAGAAATGTGGTGATTCTGGATATTGATTATGTTACATATGATGATAAACCTGTCATAAGACTATTTTCAAAGGATGGGGATAAAAATGTTGTATTGCTCGATGATACCTTTGAACCATATCTTTACGTAATGTCTGACGATTTGGATGAGTCAATTGAAGAGATTCAGGAGAATTTGGATGTTGTCAATATTGAAAAGGTAATAAAAAAGGATTTTCAAATTGAAAACGAATTTTTAAAGGTGACATTCAAACACCCTCAGGAAATTGCAAAAAACAGGGATGCCCTGAGAGACTTGGAAAGTGTCATTGACATAAGGGAATTCGATATTCCATTTTATAGAAGATATCTGATGGATCGTGATGTAATTCCAATGACTGAGGTTGTTGCTGTCGGTGAAAAACTGGATTCATTTTTAAATTTGGACTCTGCCAAACAGGATATTGAAATAATTAAATTGACTGAAAGATTGACTCGCCTGGAAGAATATCCTCGTGATTTCCGTATCTTAAGTTTCGATTTGGAGGTTAGAAATCCTCATGGAATGCCAAATTCCGAAGAGGATGAAATAATCATGATTGGTGTGGCAAGCAATTTCGGTATAAATCAGGTTATATCAACAAAAACAAATTCAAAAGACAGGGATGATTTTGTATTCCAAGTGGATTCGGAAAAGGAAATGATTGAAGAGTTCATCAGGATTATAAAAGAGAATAATGTTGACATTATTGTAGGGTATAACTCCGATAATTTTGATTTCCCATATCTTAAGGACAGAGCCAAACTCTTTGGCATAGATTTAGATATTGGTATGGATGAATCAGACATTAAGTTTATAAGAAGAGGTTATGCTAACGCAGCTTCATTTAAAGGTCTTATTCATGTAGATTTATATCTGGTTATGAGAAGATACATGACTCTTGAAAGATATACCTTGGAGAGAGTTTACTATGAGCTATTCGGCGAGGAAAAAATAGATGTTCCGGGAGATCGGATTTGGGAATTCTGGGACAATGAAGGTGAAGAACTTGACAATCTATTTGACTACTCCTTAGATGATGTTGTATCAACTCTAAAAATTGCAGAACAGACTTTACCACTTAATTTGGAACTTACCCGTATTATTGGTCAGCCTTTATTTGACGTTTCACGTATGGCTACAGGTCAGCAGGCAGAATGGTTTTTAGTAAAGCAGGCTTATTTTGATGACGAAGTTGTTCCAAACAAACAGGGTTCTAACTTTGCAAACAGGGCTTCTGCCGAAGACAATGAAGGAGGATATGTAAGGGAACCTGAAAAGGGATTGCATGAAAATTTAGTTCAATTCGACTTCAGGAGCCTGTATCCAAGTATAATCATCTCTAAAAACATTTCACCAGATGTTTTGGTGTTAGGCGACATTGATAATGAAGAGAAATACAATATTGCTCCGGAACATGACCTGAAATTTAAAAAAAATCCTCAAGGTTTTATTCCATCTGTAATTGATAAGATCCTGCAGGAACGTTTCAGAATTAAGCGCGAGATGAAGGCATCCGATGATGAAACAGAAAAAAAGGCTTTGGATGTACAGCAACAGGCCATTAAACGGTTGGCGAATACTATGTATGGTATTTATGGATTTCCACGTTTCAGATGGTATTCCTTTGAATGTGCAAAAGCGATTACTTCCTGGGGAAGGGAGTATATTAAATCATCAATAAAAAAAGCTGAAGAATTTGGTTTTTATGCAATTTATGCAGATACTGATGGTTTTTATGCAAAATATATAAAAGAAAAAAAGTAAGAGAAAATTAATTCTCTTTAAATCTATTTTTTGGTTATTTTAATACTTGAAGTTGCAGTTTTGGCAACACAGTATTTATTTGCTGAAGTAACAACAACTTTATGAGTTCCAACTTTCAAGGATTTGACATTTATTTGAGCAATTCCTTTTGAATTAGTTTTCACAGTATAAGTTTTATATTTTTTACCTGTGTAAACTTTAATTTTTACTTTAACTCCTTTAATAATCTTTTTAGTTTTGGTGTTTTTCACAGTTACTTTAAAGTATTTGCTTGCACCTTTTTTAGCAGTTAATTTAGTAGGATATAATTTAGTTGGAGCTTTTTTAACAACAATTTTTGATGTGACCTGTTTAACAGTGAAATCTTTAGAATCAGCGCCTTTAACTACAACTTTGTAAGTTCCTGGTTTTAAGTCAATTAATAATTTTAACTGTCCGTTTAAGCCAGTGTTACCGTTGTAGTTGTAGTAACTGGTACTTGAAACATAAATTCTGATGTTAAGTTTAGCATCATAGATTGCTTTATTGTTTTTAGTGTTAGTTAACTTGATTGTAAAGTATTTGCCTTGTTTGTAGTATGCAGTTACTTTTGAAGCTGTAATTTTAGCGGATGCTTTTTTAACAGTTAAAGTACTTGTAACTGAACTTCCAGTGTATCTGGTATCAGCTGAACTTACAACCATTTTATGTTTACCAACAGCTAATGATGCGGAAATTGTTACAACACCTTTGCTGTTTGCTTGGAATAAATATTGGTTATTATCTATTGTTACAAGCACATATGCATAAGGCACTACTTTACCCGTATTTTTGTTAGTTATTTTAATTGTTGCACTGCTGCCGGTGTTATAATAGTTTGTAGTTCCACTAACTGTGTATTTAACAGGTACTGGAATGATTGTAATGCTTCCGGAAATAGTTGTGTTTTCAATGTTTACAGTATCATTATTGGAAATGACCATTTTATAGGTTCCACCAACTAATCCGCTTTGGGTAGTTGCATTGTAAACACTAATTCCGCAGGTTCCGTTTACACCAGTCATTAAGTAGAAATCTTTTTGAGTTGTATTTTCCATGTATAAATGGACAATAATGCCGTACATAGCTTCGCCAGTTACTGCATTGGTAACATTAATTACAACCTGTTTTTCACTGCCGTAATACTCTTTATACTCTTCAAGAGTAATGTTAACAGCTACTTTGGTTATAGTAAAGTTGCTTTCTACTTTAGTACAAATGACAGAAGAATCATCGGATTCAATAGTGAATGATTGATTTCCGACAGGTATTGCTTCACTGGTGATACTTCCACCATCCATTTTATAGATGTTTAAGTATCTGTTGTCAAGTGTTGCAATTCCGTTCTCATCAGTTGTGATTGTTCCAGCAGTATTGATACTGCCAGTTAAAATTGTATATTTTAAGTTTCTATTTGCAACAGGAGTATTATTGTTGTCAATATCCACAAGCAAGAATGTGAAGTTACCACATCTGTATTCAGCTTGAGAATTGATGATTCTAATTTCTCCGTTTATGATTTGATTAATAGTAGTGTTTTGAGTAAATGAATAAGCTTCATCATTATAATCAACAGTTACGGTGCCAGGGGTAACATTTGCATCATAGTTGAATTGGATCGCACCGTTTATCAATTCGAAACTATCTATTGTTTTGTTTTTAGTTTCATTATCTTCTGTATATGATAATACTAAAGTTATGTTATTTTTATTAATCTCATAAACATCTACACCATTTGTAATTTCAATTGGAATGACAACTATTTTTGTACTATTCATATTGACTGAAGTAGGCACATTCATAGTATAATTTCCAGCAACAGATAATGTCATGTTTGTTGAGGAAGCATTGTAATTATCATTTCCTAAGTATTTAATTACTAAACTATGATTTCCACTTGCTAAGTTGTCAAGAATTGTAATTACAGAATTATTGTAATCAAAGTTGATGTTATTTTCATTTTCACTAACAGTAAGGTTTTCTTTCACAATGGTAATATCATTGGATTCATTGTCTTTTACACTCACTGTAATATTTGCAGTTTCTCCTTCATTTATTCTAACATCTTCAGAAACTACGCTGGTATCAATCTTTTCAGTTGATGTATTTGTGTCATCGTCTGAAACTATTGAATTATCGTTATCTACTGCGATAACGTCAGATCCGTCATCAGCTAATTGTGCATCACTTACATCATTAGCACAAACAGATCCAATACTTATCAATAGGAATATTGACATCACTATCAATAAGATATAAGAGTTTTTAAGTTTCATACTTATTATCCTCCTTTTGTAAAGAAAATTTTTTTAAAAAAACAGTTAAATTTTCTAGTGTACTAATTTTTAAAATTTTTAATATATATTATTTTTGTTTTTTTCATTAATAATTCATTATTTTTGCTTTTTTAGTAAAATTGACTAATTAGCATTAAATTTGTAAAAATGTAAATAAAAAAAGAATATGAAGAATAGACTTATTCTTCAATGTAAGAATCTATGTCAATTTCTAAATCGTCACAGATTTCTTTTAATTGTGTGTATAATTTTTCATCGATTGCCACACCGTTTGCTTCGGCTTCAGCAATTCTTTTAACTTCCAAATCACCTGGAATAGCGACGGTTTCACCAGTTGCTCTAACCTGTGATACAAAGTCTTCGGTGTTTTTGACAAATTCACCAAAGTCACCAAATTTGGAAGGGTCAATTACAACGTATAAGTCTCCTTTAGTACAATCTTTATCTGGTGATGCAGTTCCGGTTACTCCATGGCCGTATCCTGCCTGTACTAGAGGTCCAGTTAAAATTTCGATTAATAATGATAATGCATATCCTTTAAATCCGCCAAATGGCAATATAGATCCTTCAAGTGCTTTTTCAGGGTCATTTGTTGGATTTCCATCTTTATCTAATGCCCATCCGTCAGGTAAATCAAGGCCTTTTCTTTTGGATTCAATGATTTTTCCACGTGCAGTGACTGAAGTTGCCATATCAACTGTAATGTAGGTTTCAGAAGGAATTCCTAATGCAATTGGGTTTGTTCCAATTAAAGGTTCTTTGCCTCCTAATGGTGCAATTGCAGGGTCAGTATTTGCTATGACAAGCCCAATACAATTTTCTCTTAGAGCTAAATCGGAGTAAAATCCGGTTACACCAAAGTGGTTGGTATTGTGAACTCCAACACATCCTATACCTACTTCTTTAGCTTTTTTAATAGCAATTTGCATAGCTTTATATGATACTGCTTGTCCGAAACCGCTGTTACCGTTAATTAATGCAATTGCAGGGGTTTCTTTTTCAATAGTGATATTATCTTTTAAGTTTATGGTTCCTGATTCAATACTAATTAGGTATTGTGGGAATCTACCAAGTCCATGTGAGGTAAATCCTTTTAAATCTGCATCAATAGTAGCTTCTGCTACTAATTCTTGATCTTCTTCACTAGCTCCTAATTTCTTTAATATTTCCTTTACAAGAGCTATCTCTTTATCTTTCATTATCTTCATCTTATCACTCCTTATTAGTTAATTAAATCAGTATTCAAGTTCAGAACCTTCAAAAGCTTTAACTGTAATTTTTTCTTCATCAATTACTTTACCGATTATTTGGCAGTTGCAGTATTCTTTTAAGGTTTCCATAATTTTACCTGCTTCACTTTCATCGCAGATAACAACAAAACCGACACCCATGTTGAAAACTTTATACATTTCTTTGATGTCCACGTTCTGCTCATAAATAAGTTTAAATATTTCTGGGACTTCCGGAAGATCATTTATCTCGTATCCCACACCTTTTTTCAGACGTCTGAGGTTTGTAAATCCCCCTCCGGTAATGTGTGCAAGTCCATTGATATTGTATTCTTTTTCAAACAGTGCAACGATAGGTTTTACATAAAGTTCAGTTGGTCTGATTAACTCTTCTCCAATGGTGGTTTCACCATTAGGCATTTTATCCTCAACGCTAAATCCAGCATCATCAAATAATGCTTTTCTAGCTAGACTGTATCCATTGGAGTGGATACCGTTACTTTCAATACCAATCAATACATTTCCAGGTTCGATATTTTCTCCGGTAATGATTTTATCGATATCTACAAATCCGATACCTGTTCCGGCCAAATCAAAATCTTTAATAATTCCTGGAAGTGATGCAGTTTCACCACCGATGATTGCAATTTTGGATTCGTTTGCACCGGTAACAAGGCCTTCAGCAATTTCAGCTGCTCTTTCAGGATCAGGTTTTTCAACAGCAAGATAATCAACTAAAGCTATCGGTTCTGCTCCGACACATAAAATGTCGTTTACAACCATAGCGATACAGTCGATACCGACTGTGTCGTATTTGTTCATCATTTCTGCAATTAATATTTTACTTCCAACACCGTCAGTACTCATTGCAATTGCTTTGTCTCCTAATTTAACTAAAGCAGCATAATGACCACTGTCTGTAATAATGTCTCTACATGCTAGTGTTGATTTAAGTTTGTCTGCTAATTTCGAAACAGTAACTGCTTCTAAATCAATATCAACGCCTGATTCTGAATAAGTAACCATATTTACACCTTGAATAAAAATAAATTAATGTTGTATTTTCTACAACATTTTATCATAATATTAATTATGTTTAAATTAGTATTTATAGTATCAATGTATTCTCACACAATCTAAATTGATTGGAGTTTTAGTCTCAATTTTATAACTTCTATGAATTGAGGATGCTAAGTCCACAGCTTTGTATGGGTCTCCGTGACAAGTAATGACCTTTTCAGGTCTTGGATTAAGTCTTTTGACATATTCCATAAGTTGTCTTCTGTTGGAGTGTCCACTGAAACCGTTGATTGTTTTAACTTCCATTTTAACACAGAATTGTCTTGTTCTTCCGTCATCATCTTCGAGAGGAATTTCTTTCCAACCTTTTTGAACTCTTCTACCCATTGAACCTTCAGACTGATATCCTACAAAGATTAAAGTGTTTCTTTCATCTTCACATAACCATTTGAAGTATTCAACAGAGTTTCCTCCAGTAAGCATACCTGATGTGGACAAGATAATTGCTGGTTGTCTTGATTCGACAATCTCTTTTCTTTGGTCGTGGTTTTGAACTTTTTCAAACATGTCTGAAACAAATGGATTTCTTCCCATGTGGAAAATTTGGTCTCTTAAGTCTTTACTTAAGTATTCTGGTCTTGCAGTGTGTATTGCAGTTGCTTCCCAAATCATTCCATCAATGTAGATTGGTACTTCTTCTATTAATCCGTGTCTCATGTACTCTTCCAATACGACCATTAATTCCTGTGCCCTTCCTACAGCAAATACTGGAACCAATACTTTTCCACCACGTTTAAGGGTTCTGTAGATGGTTTTCATCATTTCTTTTTCAGCATTGTTTCTTGATGGTTGCACATCTTCTTTTCCACCGTATGTACTTTCCATGATTACTGTTTCAGCACGTGGGAATCTGATTGTTGCAGGTTCAAGCAATCTTGATGGTTCATATTTGAAATCTCCGGTATATACTAAATTGTGAGCTCCGTCTCCAATGTGCATATGGGAAATTGCGGAACCTAGGATGTGTCCTGCATTGTGTAAAGTCAATCTTATGTCTGGTGAAATGTCAGTTACTTCACCATAATCAAGAGTAATTGTATGTTTGATTGCCTCTTTTACATGTTTTGATGTAAATGGTAGGGGATTGCCTTCTCTGTGGGCAATATCCAAGTGGTCAAACTGTAAAAGGGTTGTTAAATCTCTGGTTGGGGTTGTACAGTATACTGGTCCATCATATCCATAATGGAAAAGATATGGTACAAATCCGCAGTGATCTAAGTGAGCGTGAGATATGATAACTGCATCCAATTCTTCAATTGAAAATTCAGGAGCATTCAAATAAGGGAATGCATTTTTATTGTCTGATGCAGCAACATTAACACCACAGTCCAGTAATACACGACTGTTAGGTGTCTGCAATAACATTGATGAACGTCCTACTTCTTTAAATCCTCCCATGGAAGTTACTCTGGCCCAGTCGTTAGGGTATTTACTTCCTTGGTGAATTTGACGTCCTAAACGTTGCAACATCTTTTTCCTGTCTTTACTGCTATTTTTTTGTATAGTTCTAATTTTACCAATAATATCAGAACTGATTGGAGGGGTTCTCAATATTTTAGGAGCCCATCCAGTATTTTTAACAATATTTCTTGATGTTACTCCGTATTTTCCAATAACAAGTCCCGGTTTTTTAGCAGTGATTACTACTTCTCCGGTAACTGTATCAAAGTAAATGTCAGTAATTTCAGCTCCGTCAGGAACTATTTCATGAATTTTATTTATTGTTGGTTCAGGTTCGAGCAGTGCGCTTTTATCTGACCTGATAATAATTCTTTTTCTTAGTTCTTTTGCAAGTGATCTTATTAAATCACCGTTTTCTGTAATAATTTCTGGATTTTTGGTATAAACCACCACTTCAGGTCCTTCAAATTCTACTTTTGAAACCTGAATTTCATTAGGTAGCTTTTGCAAAATCTCCTTTTTAATATCTTCTAAAATATCTGAAGTCATATAATCCCTTCAAAAAAAGTTAGTGTATTATTATAGTTTATGAAAAGCTTTTTGCTATAATTAGTAAAATTTCATAAACTATCTACACTTATTATATAAAAAAATAGTTAGTTATGAAAAATTAGTTTTGCTTATAAATTATCCAAAATCTCATTAATTTTTTCATTATCTAACATTTCAAAGCCGTCTTTGTCTACTTTAGCAACTAAATATCCGTTACCGGAATATGTGTCACGTTCAGCAGCAGCTCTGATAGCTCTTATGGCTATTTCGATTCCTTCGTCAGTTGTCAAGTCATCTCTAAATCTGTCTTCAAGAACACCGTATGCAACGATTGAACCTGATCCAGTTGAGATGTAAGTGTCTTCAATCATACCACCAGCAGGGTCTAGAGAGTAAAGAGATGGTTTGTCTCCGTCCATTCCACCAAGTAATGTCTGAACATACATTGGTCCGGAACGTAAGATGTTTGCAGTTAATGATGCAGCTGCTTTAACGCTGATTGCGTCATTGTTTCTCATTTGATATAGAGAGACTTCAGCTTCAATAACTTTCATTAAACTTTGAGCATCTCCAACAGAACCAGCTATGGTTGTTACAATATGATCATCAATTTTAAATATTTTTTCTGCTACTTTATGAGCTACTAAGTTTCCCATACTAGCTCTTCTTTCACTTGCAAATACAACTCCGTCTTTACAAGTAATTCCAACGGTTGTTGTACCTTCTAGTATTTTATCGTCCATTTAAATACACCTCATATAAGTATTTAAAATATCTAATTTCAACTACTCATAGGTAATATAACAAAACAAATTAACACTTTCTTATGTTAATTTTATTTAAAATCAGAATCAATAATTAGTATAAACTAACAATATAAATATTAGCTATTTGAATATATAAAGTTTTCTTTTAGGGTGTGGATATGAAATATAAAAAAATTGGAGATATTTTGATTTTGGATAATAATTACTCTGATGATGATTTTAAAGAGCTGTCTAAAAAGCACAATGTTAAAACCATAATGAAAATCAATCATATTCAGGGAACCAAAAGGGAGCCGGTTTATAAGATTCTTTATGGAAGCGAAACAGAAACGATAAATAAGGAAAATGGATGTCTGTTTAAACTGGATTTGGCGAAAGTAATGTGGTCAAAAGGAAATAATAATGAACGATTAAGAATAGCTAAATTAGTTGAAGATGGAGAAACAGTAATTGACATGTTTGCCGGTATCGGTTATTTTTCAATTCCAATAGGCGTTCATGCAAATGCAAAAGTTGTCAATTCAATTGAAATCAATCCTAATTCTTATCATTTTTTATGCGAAAATATCAAACTGAATAAATTAACAAATATAAATCCTATTTTAGGCGACTGTATGGTTGAAACTCCTAATTTTAAAGCTGACCGTATTGTAATGGGATATGTAAAAACAACACATCACTATCTTAAAGTTGCAATTGACAGCTTAAATAACGGGGGGATAATCCATTATCATGAAACAGTTCCTGAAAAACTAATGAATACGAGGCCTATTGAGCGAATCAAAGCCCAGGCTGGAGACAGGGATGTTGAACTGTTAAAAATAAATAAAATTAAAAAATATTCTCCGGGCGTCTGGCATGTGGTTATTGATGCCTGCATTGATTAACTTTATCTAAAAGATAATCGCTTAACCATTCGCTGTTGATATATTTGTCATAAATGCATAGTCTTTCAACTAATTTAAAACCAGCATCTTCAGTTAACTTTTCAAGCTCATCAATTCCAGGCCATGGAGAAGTAATGTTTACAAAATCAGGACTTACTGGTGAAACTCCACCCCAATCGTCAGCGCCGCATAATAAGAATATCTGTGCAGTGTCATTGTTTAGGTTAGGCGGTACCTGGATACTTACATCAGTATCTCCAAACACCAGGCATCCTGCAATTACTGTTCTTATCATATCTAAAAAGCTTGGCTCTTGCCAATTTTCCATTTCAATTCCAGGTATTGGTGTAAAATTCTGAATAATAACTTCCTGAATATGTCCGTAAGTGTCATATAATTCTCTTATGGTCAATAAGGAATCAGCTATTTCTTCTTTGGTCTCACCAATTCCGATTAAAATTCCAGTGGTATATGGAATTTTCAATTTTCCCGCATTAGCAATGGTTTCAATCCTAACTGTTGGGTTTTTACCGGGGCTTTTGTTATGTGCTGGCAGTTCCATCAATCTATTTGATGAATTTTCAAGCATCAAACCCATGGAAGCATTGACTTTTTTTAGTCTTTTTAAATCTTCAAAGGAGTAATTTCCTCCGTTGGTGTGTGGAAGCAATGTAGTTTCATCTAATGTCATCTGGCAGATGTCAACCACGTAATCAATCATTTTTTCATAGCCGAATTCATTTAATCTCAAACGGACAATTTCCTCTTCATCGGCATCTTCACCAAAAGCAAACATAGCTTCTTTACAGCCGTATTCTTCGGCTTCCTTTAAGCTTTCTAAGATTTCTTCCTTGCTTTTAAGGATTATGGCTTCCGGATCTTCAGGATTCTTTTTAAAATTGCAGTATCCGCAGTCATTTCTGCATATTTCGGTTAATGGTATGAATACGTTTTTAGAATAAGTAATGAGATTATTCTCCCTAAATTTAACTGTTTGTGACATATATTCAATTATTTCACTGTCAGTTGCATTTAATATTTGGAGAATATCTTCTTTGTTTAAATTTAAGGGCATTATTCCACTTCACGTTCTGAAACAGTAACTTCTACATATAATGGTGGGATTTCATTTTTGTCTTCCCAGATAGCAATTACAACATCAAAACTTGGAAGTTCGAATACTTTATATTCAACTACAAGCCCCATTGATTCGAGGTCTTCTTTAACTCTCATGAATCCCTGATTATCAACAGCACCAGTAGTAACTTCACTTTCTTGAATATGTTTGTCTCCAGATTTGAGAATTTCACTTATCTCTTCTGAAGTTGCATCTACTTCGGTTCCACCAAGAATTTCACCAATTTCTGAAAGCTTAGCATCAAATTCGCTGATTGGTATTACTTTTCTTGATTTTCCTCTAACAATTAATATTTTATCATTATTGATTGCAGGTCTTGATCCTTTAAATGAATCAAAAAAGCCCATTACTTGTCCTGCAATTTCATAAGTCTTTTTCATTAAATCAGATCCTAGTGAATATTTAATTCTTCTTTCAATTCACCAAGTGTTGTTACCTTTTCTGCAAATGCATTGTGTCTGTGTATACTTTCATGATTTTCTTGACGAGCAGTAATCAATGTGTCATCTGGGAAATCAGCATATTTATTGGCCATTTTTTCCATCATGTTTCTGACACAGTCTTCTACAAATACAGGTTTTCTGTGAGCATTCATTACAGTTGCATTTTCGTCAGGTCTTTTAAGTAATTCACACACTGGTGAACTCATTGAACTTTCAATAATGTCAATAATGTCTTCTGCTTTAACAATCTTGTCTTCCGGAACTTCTATCAATACAGTTCCAACCCCTCTTTGGTTGTGGGAAGCAAAAGTAACAGTATCTAAAACTTTTTGTGTAGTTTCTTCATCTAAAAATTCTAATAATTTGTTTTTATCAGATTCTTTGACAGATTCCTGTGCACATGGACAAACAGTCATTCCAACAACTTCAGCACCAATGCTTTTTCTGATTGATACGTTGCCTTCTTCATCTCTAAGTCCAACAGCTTTTGCTTTTAGCTCAGCCATTTCTTGAGTTTTGTTTTCTGTGACTGGTGACTTTTTCATGAACATAAAATCAGTAGTCATGGAAATTTCCACACGTCTTGCATATTCATGTTTGGTCATCATTTTGTCTACAATCTTAGCACATAATGATTCAATGTCTACAGTAGAATCTTTAGCAACGGTTTCGAGAACTTCGCTAATAGCTTCCGGGTTCCTAGACATGTGAACACCTTTTTGATCATTTGGCAAATCCACAAATGCATCAAATGTAGGTAATAGTATTATAGGTCTTTTATTAGTTCTTTCTAGTTGTAATAATTTTTTAACTCCGGTTACACCTACTCTAGTTAACTTTATAGGTATGCTAGGAGCATCGTCTTGAGTATCGGGTAAGCAAATTGCCAATTTAATAACCTCGAATTTTTTGATTAAACATTTATATTTTAGTTTCTTTTCATTTATATACTTGAATAATTGGCTAATTTATATAATTTAGGCATGTAATTGTAAAATTCTATTACACTTAATGAAAAAAAGTAGTATTTTTGAACGATGTTAAAATTTATTTTAAAATAAGTAATTTAAAAGCAGTTTTTAAAACTGCTTTTTGATATTGAATTTATAAGATATTTGAAGATCCCATATCTTCTTTGATTACATCTAAAACGGTTTGTGTGTAGGTTCTTTCTATAATTGGGTCTTTCAATAATTCTTTAATAAATGCATTCAATTCATTGGTGTTTCTGAATTTAGCAATAAGGAATGCATCGTATTCTCCGGTAACGTCGTAAATTCCAACAACATTTTTATTAAAGAAAGTTTTTTCTTCCCAGTTTTTGAGTTTTCCACCTTTTACTCTAACTCCTATGATGGTGGTTAATACAAAACCTAACTTTTCATGGTCAATTACTGGTGAGAATTTTTTGATTACTCCTGATTTGACCATCTTGTCAATACGATTGTGAACAGTACCTACAGAAACATCTAAACTGCGTGAAATTTGTCTATAGGATGTTCTTACGTCTTCATTAATAATCTTAAGGATGTTAACGTCTGTGTCATCCAATTTTATAACATTGTCTTTAGTCTTTACCATTTTGAATCTCCCTTCTAATTCATAGGCAAATAAGTAATCTTACTACCTATATATTAATAACATTTTCATAATATTTAAAAGTTTATATAAAATTTTCAATTTTTCATTAATTTTTTTGGTAAATTTAAACAATGATTTGGTATTTGAAGATTTTTTTCCAACATTTTTTGAATAAATTAGGTAATCAATTAATTATTTATTTATTTCAAATTAACATTGATAAATTCTGAAAAATTATCAGTATTTTCATTAAAAATGTAATATATTATTCACATATTCTTAGTAAAATTTTGTTTATCTCATCAATATTTGCATCAGTTTTTATTCCCAATGGATTGTAATGTGTTTTAATTGCTACAAAGCCTTCCTTTTTAATCTCATCAAAAATCAAATCTAATTTTGGAGCACTGATTTTCAAGGATTTACAAACTGTATGAACATCAAAAAATGTCACAGGAGCTTCAGCTTCTAAAAGACAACTGTTTAACAATTTTAATGCTTGTTTTTTAGTATTGATTTTTTTATGCTCTGTTTGTTCAATCATCTTTTCGATAAATTCTTTATTTTGGATATTTCCCAGCCATAACGGGCCTGCATGAATTAATTTTTCACCACAAACAGGGCAGATTTCTTCAATCGGGCTGGCAAGTCCCTTGCTTGTTTGTCTGTGCAGGCAATTTTTGCAATGGCTGATGTATCCGATATTTTTCAAGGATTCGTCAGTCTTTTTAGGGCCTTTTTTAACTTCAATATATAATCTCATGTAATGTTCTGTACTGTGGGACATTTTAACTTCAATAAATTTTCCATATTTTGACAAGGTTAAAGCAACAAACCCGGCAAGTATTCTTATTCCTGTTTCATGACAATACTCACTTTTGTAGGGCTTTGAATTGTATTTGCGGATGCAAGGTTCTTTGTATGTTCCGCATAATGCTGAGGTATCAGTGGCAGTAACGCATAAAAGTGAGTTTCTTCTGGCACAATAGCCTGCGGAGTCTAAAAATGGGGAAGGTGTGCCGAACGGATCAATATCAATAACATCAAATTCTCCTCTCTTCATTCTTAAAAACATGCTGGCGTCATGCTGATAAACTTCAATGTCTTCTAAATTATTTAATTCGATGTTGTGTCTTTCGTAATAATTGGCAGTTTCACTTATATCATTGATGCATACATTACCAACGCCTTCAATCTCGTTTTTATAACGGACGCCACGAATTCCACTACCTCCAAACAGATCGCAAATGTTTATTTCTCTTTCCTGTTCTTCCTGAAATACTTGTATTGCAAGGATGGATAAGTCCCTATTCAGTTCCATGTGGGGATTGTAGAAAACCGGTGCATCAGAGGAAACCTTTTCATATTCGGGAAATTCAATTTTTGTTAATCCTTCTTCAACATGTTTAATTTTATAGTCATCCATTAATTCTCACTCTTAATTCTCTTAATTATTATGTAATGTTTTAAATATCATTAGATTTAAATATTAGTATAGATATTTTAATTTATTTTAAAAAATTGGTGATAAATGTGTCAGATATTAAAGTTCCTATTGCAAAACCAATAATTGGAGAAGAAGAAATTGAAAATGTAGTTGAAGTTTTAAAATCAGGAATGATTGCTCAAGGCCCTAAAGTTGAGGAATTTGAACAGAAATTTGCTGATTGGGTCGGAGCAAAATATGGTATTGCCGTAAACTCCGGAACTGCAGCGCTTCATGTTGCTTTGCTTTCATGTGGCGTTGGTGAAGGCGATGAAGTCATTACAACTCCATTTACATTTATTGCAAGCGGAAATGCAATTGTATATACTGGAGCAAAGCCTGTTTTTGCAGATATTGATTTAAAAACTTACACTATCAATCCGGATTCAATTGAAGCTTTAATAACTGAAAAAACTAAAGCGATTTTGCCTGTTCAGTTATATGGTCAGTCTGCAAACATGGATAAGATCAACGAAATTGCAGAAAAACATGGTCTGATTGTTATTGAGGATGCAGCACAGGCTCACGGTGCAACCTGCAACGGCAAAAAGGTAGGAAGCATGGGCGACATGTCCTGTTTTAGTTTTTATCCTACAAAAAACATGACAACTTCTGAAGGTGGAATTATCACAACTGACGATGAGGATCTGGCTGAAAATGCAAAGATGTTTAGGGCACACGGAGCTAGCGTAAGATATCACCATGATGCAATAGGATACAACTTTAGAATGACCGATATCTCCGCAGCAATAGGTCTTGCACAATTAAACAACATAGATGAATTCAATGATAAAAGAATAGAAAATGCTGCTTATTTAAATGAAGGCCTAAAAGATGTTGAAGGAGTCATTACACCATATTGTGCTTATGACTCAAAACATGTATATCACCAATACACAATCCGTGTCGAAAAAGGAGACAGGGATGACTGGGTGGATATAATTAATGAATGTGGCGTTGGAACTGGTATTCATTATCCGATTCCATTGTACAACCAGCCAATCTATAAGGCATTAGGCATTGAAGGGGATTGTCCAAATGCAGAACTTGCAGCAGACAATGTAATTTCCCTGCCGGTACATCCTTCTCTTACAAAAGAAGATTTGGATTTAGTAATTGAAGCGGTTAAAACTGCTTCTGAAAAATTATGTTAGTTTTTTAAACTAACTTTTCTATTTTTTTCATTTCAACATTTGATTAACGGTATCAACTTTAGCATCCAGAGTTCTGTTTTCAAGGTCTCTTCGGTCATCTATTTTTATAACTGTGTAAACTCTTCCGATTCCAAGTTCAAAAATAGCTTCTTGAGCATTTGCAATTGCTTCATAAAGCTCTGTTAAGCTTTCTGCTTCTATTTGTGTTCCCATTCCTGTCAACTGATAGTTAAGTCCTGAATCTTTAATTGACTGGACTGCAGCGGTTACATAATCCTTGCACTCGGTAGTTTCGGTTCCTACAGGTAAAATTGCAAAATCACATGTAATCATTTAATCACATTGTAAAATTATTTATTTATCTTTTAATAAATCATTTTGTAATGGTCAAATTAGATAAGGATGAATTCAACGAAAAGATTTTTACAAGAATCAATACTTTGATTTCTGATTATGAATTAATCAAGAAAGGTGAGTTAATAGCTGTAGCTCTGTCCGGTGGAAAGGACAGTGTATTAACACTTCACGCTTTAAAAAATTATCAAAATTACTTGGATTTTGATTTGGTGGCTATCAGTGTTGATGAAGGAATTGAAGGTTACAGACAGCATGGTATTGACTCAGCCGTTCAAAATTCAAAGGACTTGGACATTGAACTTGTTCAAAAATCATTTAAAGATGAAGAAGGATTCTGCCTGGATGACATTTATCATGAATTTAAAAGTGCATGCATTCCATGTGGAGTTTTCAGAAGAAACATCCTAAATAAAACCGCTTATGAGTTGGGAGCAAGTAAGATTGCAACAGGACATAATCTGGATGATGAAATCCAGTCATTTTTAATGAGTTTTGCACGTGGAGATACAATCAAATTCTCAAAATTCGGTCCGGAACTTGACGTGATTCATCCAAAACTGATTCCAAGAATCAAACCTTTGTGGAATACTCCTGAAAAGGAAGTTGGAATGTGGGCTGTGTTAAACAATATTGATATTCACTTGGATGAATGCCCTTATTCTCACTTGTCCCTAAGGGCTAAAATTAAGGAATTCTTAAACGTTAATGAAGACAAGTATCCTGGAATAAAAAATAATGTGATGGAATCATTTAAACAGATTTTAACATTTGAAAATGATATTGCTACAAGCCTCAATGAATGTGAAGTATGTGGTGAACCAACTTCATCCAATGTCTGTAAGGCTTGTGAGCTAAAAGAATTAATTTCTCAAGATTGCGAAGGCCATATATAATATGAAACATGCAACAAGTATTGCACCTTCTTTTTTATCAAATTTATCCTGAGTTTTACCGAAGATAAAGCATAATATTGTAACTGCAATCATCATTATAATGTCAGTGAGCATGCTTGAGTTTAGAGGTATTGCACTTATTGCACTACTTGCACCTAAAACAAACAGGATATTGAAAATGTTTGATCCAATTACATTACCTATCACTAACTGATTTTCCCCTTTCTTTAAAGCAGTAATTGAAGTTACAAGTTCCGGTAAAGAGGTACCAATTGCCACAATAGTCAAACCTACTAATGTTTCACTCATTCCGATAGCAATTGCTATATCTGATGCGCTGTTTACAACCAAATCTCCACCAAGTACGATTCCCACAAGTCCGACAATGATGTAGATTATGCTCTTTGGAAGGGATAGCTTTGCTTTTTCAACTTTATTGGCATCATCTGATTTTCTGGCGGTATGAATTAGATATGCCACATAAGCTATTAATATAATAAGTAAAATTATACCTTCAATGTTGGTAATATCCCAACCAACAAATATGAATGCTGCAACCAATAGTGTAACGCCTACAAGAAACGGCAAATCCTTATTTAATGTGGATTTTTCCATTAGGAGGTCACCAAGAAGTGCGCAAATACCAATTACCATCAGCAGGTTAAACATGTTACTTCCAATAACATTACTCACTGCCATCGCATTATTTCCGGCAAGTGATGATGTGATGGAAACAGCTGCTTCAGGAGCGCTTGTTCCAAAAGCAACGATTGTCAGACCAACGATGATTGTAGGTATCTTTAAAAGAGACGCGATGCTGCTTGCACCATCAACAAATAAATCTGAACCTTTAATTAAAAATACGAACCCTACAAGAAGTAGAACAACTTGAATAATAATTGATACATCCATGTTTATTCCTCAGGCATTGCTTCTTCGGGTCCTAAATCGGTTACAAGTACCTTGTCGATTTGGTGCCCGTCAATATCGATAATTTCGAAAATAAACCTTCCGCATTCGTATTTATCTTCCTCATCAGGTATTGTACCGCTGATGCTTAAGATGAATCCTGCTAAGGTTGTATAATTGTCCTCTTCCTCATCAGGTAATGCTTCCTTAAAGTCAAATAATTTTTTGAATTTGTCGATAGGATATCTCCCGTCAATTAACCATGTGCCGTCAAGTCTTTGAACAGCTTGAGGTTCATCTTCCTCATCGATTCCAGGAATATCGCCTACAATACCTTCAAGTAAATCGTTTAATGTGATTAAACCTTCCACGCTTCCGAATTCATCAACAACAAGGGACATGTGAACATATTCTTGATTTTCCTTAAATTCTTTCAATAGTTCTAGTGTTTCAAGATGTTCTGATACAACCAAAGGCTCTTTAACGATTTTTTGAACATCAAATTTGTCTTCACTGAACATTGCAGACAATATGTCCTTTGCCTGGACAACTCCGATAAAATCATCCAATTCTCCACTTGCGATAGGAAATATTGAACGTTTACTTTCAATAATTTTGACTTTATTGACTTGTCTGTCATCTTCTAAATCAATCCAGATGATTTCATTACGGGGAGTCATTATGCTTTCAACTTTTTGGTCATCAAGTTTGAAAACTCTTTTGATGATGTCTTCCTCTTCTTTTTCGATGGTTCCATCTTCTCTTCCTTCTTTAATCATCAGTTCGATTTCCTCTTCGGTAACGGTATCATCATTTCTGTTTTCGATTCTCATTAACCATAAAAGAAAACTGCTTGATTTGGCGAGGATGAAACTAACGGGTTTTGATACTTTGGAAAGGATTACCATGCTTTTAGCTACTTTAAGTGAAACTCTTTCGGGATCATTTAAAGCAATTACCTTAGGTACAATTTCTCCAACAACCAATGTTAAATAAGTAGTAACAATAACAACTATTGCAACGCTAATAGGTTCGTTATAAGGTATAAAAGAAATGTATTTTGAGAGGGGTTCAGCTAATGTTACTCCACCAAAAGCCCCTGTTAAAACACCGATAAGTGAAATTCCAATTTGCACGGTTGATAAAAATTCATTAGGGTCTTCCAATAAATCAAAAACTATTTGTGCGTTTTTATTGCCTTCTTCTATGTATTTTTGCATTTTTGCTTTTCTAACGGATACGATGGCAAGTTCCGCCATTGACAAGTATCCGGTAAGTATTATTAAAATTAATATTATAATTATCTCAAATGTCGTCCCAATCATTTTTAACAGACCATTAAACTTATAAGTCACTGGCTAGCTTAAAGTCAGTGTTACCATATATCTTATCTTGCATTTCCTGAACTGCAAGTGATGCTTCTTCTCTTGTAGCTACTTTCTGAAATACTCTTCTTTCTTTAACTTTTAAGGTTTTTCCACATACGCATTTGCGTGTAGCCACTCCCTCTTTGGCATATAATGCACGCCCACAATCGCAACGAATTATAAAATACATGATAAATTTTCCATTTAAAATTAATAGTAATAATAATATTATCGATATATTATTTAAAATTATCACTTCACAAACCAAAGATTTTCATGAATAATGGGATGAAAACTTTGGAAGGTAAAATTACTAATGTAGCTATACTGACTCCCAAATTGGTTCCTATTACTACCAGTAAGATTCTGAAGATGTTGTTGTTCCATAAGTCTCTAAAACTTTCGATATTGGCCAAATTCTTAATGTCACTTTGTCTAACTTTTCTGAATTTGGCTTCAGTCAGGCCTGAAAACCATCCTGCAGCAAGCAATGGGTGGATAATTGTTAACGGCGCAACCAATCCTCCGACAAGTGCGGACTGAATTTTGGAACCTGAAAGAATGGATCCGATAAATCCCATAATCATGCTTATTACAATAAAGTCATATATGTTCCAGGAGATATTTATCCCGCTAAAATATGCAAGAAAAAATATCACAACAAACAAAATCGGAATCAATGCAAGTATAATTTTGGCCCATGGGATGCCTTTTTTATCATCAATTATTTCCAAATCCCTTAAATTAGGCAATGTTTCGGGATTGTCAAGGTATTTTTCAATTCCCGGTTTGTGTCCTGCCCCAACAACTGCAATCACCTTATCTTGAGGAATCTGCATGATTTTGCCTGCAAGATAAGCATCCCTTTCATGAACTAAAACTTCATGAACGCTTGGAGCTTCATCTTTAAACATTTCCATTAGTTCATCAATATTTTCAGGATTTTTCAAATCTTCAATATCGATTTCTTCCTCTTCGTCTCCAAATCCTAAAACTGATGCAATTAAGCTGAATAAGAATTTTGATTTTTCAATAAATCCCATTCTATTTAATGCTCTTTGCAATGTGGTACCAATTTCTCTGTCAATAAGAGCTATTGGAATGCCTAAATCTTCGCTTGCTTCAATGGCACCTACCATTTCAGCACCGGGTTTCACATCAACATCGGCACCTATTTTTGTCTGGAAATAACTTAAAAGGGTTGTAGTAAGAAATAGTGCTACTTTATTTTCTTTAATTATCTGTGTAACGGATATTGTTTCATCTTCTTCAATACCCATCATCTGTTTTTTTAACTTTGTGTATCTTCCTCTGTCAAGTTCGATAGCAACTACATCCGGCTGTTGCTCGTAAATCGCATCTTTGACTTCATTTACACTTTCTTCAGATACATGTGCTGTACCTATTATTGTTAAACATTCTCTTTTCATTAAAAAAACACACTTCTTTATAATTAATATTATCTATTATTTTGAAATTTAATATATAAACTTAATCTTTAATTAGTTTTAATTCATTGTTTTCATATATTGCTACATTATCATTAATATTTTTCAAACAACATAATTCAACATCATCTTCATAGCCAAGTTCAATTAATCTTTTTGCAGATCTTGAATTAATAAATGCTTCTTTTAGGGATTCATAATCTCTGCTGGCTAAAATTGCGGCTTTGGCGTATTCATTTATTTCATATTCTTCAAAATTTTCACAAATCCAGTATAATATCTCGCCGGATGCTAAAAAGTCTTCAATTGCAAATTCCCCTCTAACTCCTGCCATAACTACATCTATATGTTCTGATGCAATCGCGCTGCTTTTTTCACCGACGGCCTTTGCATTTACCATAGATCCGACCAGCACTTTTGAGTTCATATTTTCAAGTATTCGAGTTCCGTTGCTTGTAGTTAGTATGAGAGTGTTTTCATCACTTTCAAAATCCTTTATACCAACAGGTGTGTTTCCAATATCAAAACCGTCGATTTGTTCACCACCACGTTCGCCTGCAAGAACTCCTCCAAGTTTCTCTTTAAGTTCAAATGCATCTTCAGGGCTAAAGCAGGGAATAATCCTATTGAAGTTATCTAAAGCTAAGGTAATTGTAGTGCTTGCTCTTAGCGCATCAACCATTATTGAAACGTCACTGCTTATGCTTTCTTCAAAACTCAAAGTCACTTTCATGAATTAATTTATATTCAATATTAATATATAATATTATTATGAAAATTGTCACAACACCAATGTGTGAAGAAATCGTAAAGTTAGCAGGCATTAAAGAGTATGTTGTAAATAAACATCCTGATGGGGAAGATGGTGACTTAGCAATTTTACTTTCGGAAAGTAAAGTCAAAATGGATTCCCTAGCTATAAAACTCAACACTCCTTTGCAGATATTCGATAGCATTAAGGAAGTTTCAAAGATAAGTCAAAATGAATTGTCGGATGAGGAGATATTGTCATTCTTTGATGGTTATGAACTATGTAAAAAATATCTTGATTTTAATTCTAAAAGGAATATTGATGTTAAAGTATATTCCGAATTCTTAAAGGACATGGTTTTGGATATGGGATTTAATATTGTATCAGATAACTTTGATTATGTAATTTATCCAGATTATTTAAAAGATAATGTTTTGGAAAGCGAGAATTTGGTGGAAATTCCGTCTCATGGTGAAATCTCTAAAAATCCCTTTGAAAGAATTGAAGTCCGATATGCCATTTTAGAGAAACTTTAATTAATAGATTAAATATAAATTAATTATATAATTGCATTTTTTAAGAGTTGTTAATATGTATGAAACAGTTACATTTAATGGTGGAGTTCACAAAAGTGAAGAGATAAAAGAGTTAATTGAAGATTTGGGAGGATTTATTCTTCAGGAAAGTATTCAACAGATGGAATTGGTGTTAAATGTTGCTATTCCTCTTGAAGACATGGATAAAATTGAAGAAAAATCCAAAGAGTTATTGGGTAAGATATCAGTTGCTCCTATGGCTGGCTCTGAAATAGCTATTGTTTCACCAACTCTTGCAAGACATCATTTGCCACACGCTGCATGTGACATTTCCGAATATTTGCGTGAATATGGTGCAAAAGACAATATGATTGGTCTTGCTAGAGGAGATGGAAAAGGAACTTCTGGAATTACTGAAGAAGAAAAAAGCCTAATTGAAGAACATGATTTGGCTGTTTTTGCATTGGGCAGTTTTGAAAATTGTATCAAGGAAAAAGCTTTCTTATATGATAGTATTGACATTCCGGTAATTGTAACTGGAGCTCCGGAAATCGATGTGGAAGACCTTCCTGGTGCTGATGCATATGTTGGAGGTTTAGGAAGAATCCCAAGAAGGCTTAGAAGAGGCCATGACATTCGTGCTTTAGACAAACTGGTTGAAACCATTGAAGGAATATTGAATGACAAAAAACAGGAAATGGCTCTTGATGCACCGTTGGTACCGTCTATCGTTGTAAAAAATGCAATTGAAAATCAAGTTAGAGAAATTAAAGATGTCATTTCTCCGGCTCCACTTACCACACAACTTGATGGTGTTCGCGTAAAATTAAATTATGACAAATATGCCGATACTGTAGCCAATGTGGTTGTTGACGGTAAAAAATTATCAGAAATTGCGGATATTAAAAAATCATTTATGTATGATTATATCTTGGTTAAAATCAATAGTGAGAGTTCTCTTGTAGAGGATTCAAACTAATTCTTTTTTTTTAATTAATTATTCTCATTCCGAAGAAATTTATTGCATCAACTAAATCGTTAAATTGTTCTAGTTCTCTTTCTATAACGTTTTCATCTGTTAAGTCGATACTCAATTCTCCGTCTACTGATAATGTGTCCGGTCCACGTCCGACGAGTCTTTCAACACCATCAGCACTTAAAATTCTCTCAGCATCAAGCTGGTGAACAAATGATCTTCCGGGTAGGATTACAGCAGATTTTATTTCACTTAAATCGAGTTTTTCCAAGTCCTCTTTTGTAATTAGGCAGGCTATTTCTTTTTCACATGCAACAACATTTACGCTATCAACTTCTAATTTGTTAAATATTTTTGAAATAAACGGTTCTGCAATTTTTGAAGTTATTATTGTTGCTTCTCCGGTAACTGGTTTGATAAATTGTAAAAATACTTCGTTTTCATCTTTTGCAATTGCAAATGGCCCTCCGGTTTCAGGATCGCACAATGGTGTGCCGCTGACTCTAAAACTGTATTCTTTGTTAATCTGTTTTACAAGTTCGGCAAATTCTTCAACAGGTTGTGATTCATGGTCTTTAAGAATTGGTTCATTGCCTAGAATCAAGCCTTCATTAAATGTATTTGCAAATCTCATTAAAAGCATTCCTTTTGCACCCCATTCTTCAAGGGTGTTGCAAGTTTGGCGCAATACGTCTCCATCATTTACTCCAGGTATTATTACTGCAGCGCCTGTTAGTTTAATGTTTTCACAGAATATCTGGCAGGCTTTGAGAGCCTCTTCAGGTTCTGGATCTTTAACCCATTCTTTTCTAAGTTTCGGGTCAGATGAAAAAATAGTAAATGAAACCTCTTCTACATTATTATTTATTAGTCTTGAAGCGATTTCACTGTCTGTTATTCCTTTTCCGCAAGTATAACTTAATCTGGATTTTATTGAATACTGATTCAGGTTTGCAGTTAAGCTTTCAAGGTGAGGATAACAGCTTATGTCTCCGCCACCACTAATGTCTGCAATTATTTCTCCTCGACCCATGCTCATCATTAAAGCACTTTGAACTTCATTCATTACTTGGAATGGTGCTTTAAATGCACCTTGAGTTTCACTAACTCCTTTACTACATCTTTCACAGCCAATTTTGTTAGGTAAACAGTGAGCACAGCCAAAACTTTTAACTTCTTTTACCTTTCTGAAGTAACAGTATTTACAAAATCCGTTACAATCTTTGCCAGGTATTCCTCCAACATCTGCTACAACTTGCATGATTTTATATTTTTTATTTCATTTTATTTATAACTGAAGCATGATTTTTTAATAGAATTTTTGTATTACTTTTAGTATTATTTATTACTTAGAAACTTAAAAGTAATAATTTTTAATTTCTATCTATTCTTTAAATGGGGTTAAAATTTCATTTTAATATACTAAAAAATGTGGTAAAATATGCTATTTTCAATTAAAATGGGAATTATTATTTTATATGATTAAATAATATTTTTTAACAAAAATAAAAAGTATTACTTTTACATGTTTTTTTCTTAAAAATAAAATGATTTATTATACTTTATAAACTTTTCTAAAACTTTCCATAGGTAATCTTTATATTATATCTTTAATAAAATAAAATTTGTATACCATATGGCTGGCTATTTGCAAAAACTTGCTTTGTAGCTTTACTCAATTTGGTAAGAAAATTTTACCATTGAAGTGGTATATTAGTTAAACTCTATTTATTTAGGAGGGAAAAAATGGCAAAGTTTGATGATAAAATCGATTTATTCGATGATAGAGGCAACGAAATTGCATCTGACGTACCAATCGAAGCTATTAGTCCATTAAGAAACCCTGCAATTCAAAGCATCGTAAAAGGTGTTAAAAGAACTGTTGCAGTAAACTTAGAAGGACTCGAAAAATCTGTAAAAACAGCATCTGTTGGTGGAGACAAATCTAGAATTTTAGGAAGAGAATTAGATCTCGCTATTGTTGACAACGCAGAAGCAATCGCAGAAAAAATGAAAGGAATTATCCAAATTTCTGAAGACGATGATACTGTTGTAAAACCTATTTCCGGAGGAAAAAGGTTATTAGTACAAGTACCAACTCAAAGAATTGATGTTGCTGCTGAATACTCCACAGCTCCATTATCCAGTGCTTCCGCATTAGTACAATCTGTTATTGATGTTTGTGACGTAGATATTTACGATGCTAACTTCGTAAAAGCTGCTGTATTAGGTAGATACCCACAATCTGTAGACTACAAAGGTTCTAACATTGCAACCATGTTAGACATTCCACAAAAACTCGAAGGTGCAGGTTACGGTTTAAGAAATGTTAAAGCAAACGACTTCGCTGCTGCTACATTGAAAAACACTTTCCAAGCTACCGCATTAGCTGCTATTTTCGAACAAACTGCTATGTTTGAAATGGCTGACGCTTTAGGTTCCTTCGAAAGATTACACTTATTAGGTTTAGCTTACCAAGGTTTAAACGCTGATAACATGGTTTATGACTTAGTAAAAGAAAATGCTGACGGTACTGTTGGTAGTGTAGTACAAGCAACTATTGCTCATGCAGAAGCAGATGGTGTAATTGCTCCTGGAGAACAATTAACTGATTTCGCTATTTACAACACTGATGACGCAGCTAAATGGAATGCATATGCTGCTGCTGGTGCTGTAGCTGCAACCATGGTTAACGTTGGTGCTGCTCGTGCTGCTCAAGGTATTCCATCTACTTTATTATACTTCAACGACAACCTCGAATTCGCTACTGGTTTACCTGGTCTCGACTATGGTAGAGCAGAAGGTGTAGCTGTAGGATTCTCCTTCTTCAGTCACTCCATTTACGGTGGTGGAGGTCCTGGTCTCTTCAACGGAAACCACGTTGTAACTAGACACAGTAAAGGATTCTGTATCCCTTGTGTAGCTGCTGCTATGTCCTTAGATGCAGGAACACAACTCTTTTCACCAGAAGCAACTTCTGGTTTAATTAAAGAAGTATACAGTCAAATTGACGAATTCAGAGAACCTATTAAAGCAGTTGCTGCTGCAGCTGAAGAAATTAAAGGTGACATCTAATTAATTTATACGAATCTAATTTGAAGGTCATAAAATGGATATTGAAATATTTCCTCACAGAGTTCTTGGAAGCGACACAACTGAAAAGTTATTAAACGATTTGGAATCTCTAGAGGATGTAAAAAGGACTGTTATTCAAGGCCCAAGATTCCCTAAAGGTGAAGCAACTCTACCTCCAAAATACCAAGAGCGTAGAGTGATTAATGTTAATGGGGAAAATGTTGTTTTACAAGTTAAAACTGCAAGAATATTCTTGGAATTGACTATGGAGTCAACTATCAAAGAGATTGAGGAAATCTGTGAAAAACATATCCCATTCGGTTTTGATATTAATCAGGATAGGTCAAATTATATCAGAAAACAGAAAACAGTAACTGATAGAATTAAATATGGTGATGCAGATATCCCTGATGAACTAGTTGGAATGACAGATCAATATTCAACATTCGACGACCATGTGAACATAATTAAAAAGGATGACTAGATTAATATGATAGGACGTTGTACTCACGTAGTAGATTGCAGAGAAACAAGCGGTATGGGTAAAGGTGGAAGTCTTGCTCAAAGAGGCACTTTCGCTGAATGTGGTACTGATGTATGTGCAGTCGCTATGTCTCCAGGACGTAGACACATTACTAAACCGGTTTGCGAAATCACTTTCGGTTTACGTGAAGCAAATGTTTTAACCAGTACAATGGTTTTAAATGCGGGTGCTGGTGTTCCTAGTGATGCTCCTGCTTCAGGGGGTACTTTATTCGGACTCACTGACAAAGAAGTGGAACAATTACAAAATTTCAAATTACTTGTAATTCACTTAGGAGGAGTCGCCAATCATTTAATTTACAAAGCAAGATTAATTCTAAGGAATGTTAACAAACACTGTATTATTATATGTGAATCACCAGTGGACCATGAAGATTTTGCTAAAATTGGAGTAAAAACTTCTAAAGTCATGCCTGATGAAAAGGACATTAAAACTATTGGTACTATTGATGATATTGTTACAGGAGTTATTCGTGGTCAAACAATTTCACAAGACAAATTAGATGAAATTATTAGAAAAGTTAAATTAGCATTAGGAGATGCATAATTATGGTACAAATTTATCCAGGTACTTCTCAGGTTGCTCAAAACAGAAGAAACTTCACTAACCCTGAATACGAGTTAGAAAAGTTAAGAGAAATTTCTGATGAAGACGTAGTAAAAATATTAGGTCATAAAGCTCCAGGTGAAGAATACAAATCCGTTCACCCACCATTAGATGAAATGGATGAGCCAGATGACAGTGTAAGAGAATTAGTAGCACCAATCGACGGTGCAAAAGCAGGAGACAGAATCAGATACATTCAATTCGTAGATTCAATGTACTTCGCTCCAGCTCAACCTTTCTTAAGAGCTAGATCTTACTTAAGCAGATTTAGAGGAATCGATACTGGTACCTTATCCGGAAGACAAGTAGTTGAAGCAAGAGAAAGAGACTTAGAAAAACTCTCAAAAACTCTCTTAGAAACTGAATACTTCGATACTGCAAGAACCGGTATTAGAGGTGCTGGTGTACACGGTCACTCATTAAGATTAGATGAAAACGGTTTAATGTTCGATATGCTCAGAAGACAAGTATTCAACAAAGAAACCGGTAAAGTCGAAATGGTAAAAGACCAAGTTGGTAGGGAATTAGACGAACCTGTAGTCTTAGGTGAACCATTAGACGAAGAAACTTTAAGAGCAAAAACCACTATTTACAGAATAGATGGTGAAGCATACAAAGATGACGTAGACGCTGTAAAAGTATGTCAAAGAATTCACGTGTCCAGATCCTTTGGTGCATTCAATCCAGTTACAGGATGGTAGATTAATATGGCTGATAAAAAATTCTTAGATGCAATGAAACAAAAATTCAGTGAAGACCCAACTGAAAAAAGAACCCAATTCTATAACATGGGTGGTTGGACTCAATCTGAAAAGAAAACTGCATTTGTAAACGAAGGTAAAGAAATCGCTGAAAAAAGAGGAATCCCAATGTACAACCCAGACATTGGTACTCCTTTAGGTCAAAGAGCTTTAATGTCTTACCAATTATCTACTACTGACACTTTCGTAGAAGGTGACGATTTACACTATGTTAACAACGCAGCTATCCAACAAGCATGGGATGATATTAGAAGAACTGTAATTGTAGGTTTAAACACTGCACACAACGTTCTTGAAAAAAGATTAGGTATTGAAGTAACTCCTGAAACTATTACTCACTACTTAGAAACTGTAAACCACGCTATGCCTGGTGCAGCAGTAGTTCAAGAACACATGGTAGAAACCGACCCATTAGTAGTACAAGATTCCTATGTAAAAGTATTTACTGGTGACGACGAATTAGCAGACGAAATTGACTCTGCATTCGTATTAGACATCAACAAAGAGTTCCCTGAAGAACAAGCTGAAGCTTTAAAAGCTGAAGTCGGCGGAGCTATTTGGCAAGCTGTAAGAATTCCATCCATCGTAGGAAGAGTCTGTGACGGTGGTAACACATCCAGATGGTCTGCTATGCAAATTGGTATGTCCATGATTTCTGCATACAACCAATGTGCTGGTGAAGGAGCTACTGGTGACTTCGCATACGCATCCAAACACGCAGAAGTTATTCACATGGGTACTTACTTACCTGTAAGAAGAGCAAGAGCAGAAAACGAACTTGGTGGAGTTCCATTCGGATTCATGGCAGATATCTGTCAAGGTTCCAGAGCTTACCCTGATGACCCTGTAAGATCAACCTTAGAAGTAGTAGCTTTAGGTGCTGCTTTATACGACCAAATTTGGTTAGGTTCTTACATGTCTGGTGGTGTAGGATTCACCCAATATGCTACCGCAGCATACACTGATAACGTATTAGATGACTTCACCTACTATGGTAAAGACTACGTCGAAGACAAATACGGTGACTTATGCGCAGCACCTAACAACATGGACACTGTTCTTGATGTAGGTACTGAAGTAGCATTCTACGCATTAGAACAATACGAAGAATACCCAGCTTTACTCGAAACTCACTTCGGTGGATCTCAAAGAGCTTCCGTTGTTTCCGCAGCTGCTGGTTGTTCCACTGCATTCGCTACTGGTAATGCACAAACTGGTTTAAGCGCATGGTACTTATCCATGTACTTACACAAAGAACAACACACCAGATTAGGATTCTACGGTTTCGATTTACAAGATCAATGTGGTGCAGCTAACGTATTCTCCATCAGAAACGATGAAGGTTTACCACTCGAAATGAGAGGACCTAACTACCCTAACTACGCAATGAACGTAGGACACCAAGGTGAATACGCTGGTATCGCACAAGCACCTCACTCCGCACGTGGAGACGCTTGGGCTTTCAACCCATTAGTAAAAATCGCATTTGCTGACAAAAACTTAGTATTTGACTTCAGTAAAGTACGTGAAGAATTTGCTAAAGGTGCATTAAGAGAATTCGAACCTGCTGGTGAAAGAACTGCTATTACCCCAGCAAAATAGATAGATGAACACGAAGATAGGTGATTTTTTCACCTATCTAAATTTTTATAAATTCAAGTTTACT
>JAFUCN010000017.1 GCA_017459665.1 Methanobrevibacter sp.
ACTGCAAACAATGACAATACAATAACAGTTTCATCTGGAAGTACAACAATTACTCTTCCGGTAAAAATCTATGTTGCTCCTGAAATAATGTATGTGGCAACCAATGGTAACGATGAAAATGATGGTGATGAGGCACATCCTTTAAAAACCATTGGACAAGCTATTGCACTTGCTCAACATGGTAAAATTGTTGTTAAAGCAGGAACTTATGCTATTGATGCAACTTTGGTTGTAGATAAAGACTTGGAAATTACCGGACAAGGCAATGTTATTGTAGATGGTGGTTCACAATACAGAATAATGACTGTCAACTCAGGTGTAACTGCATCAGTTAACAATATAAAATTTGCCAACGGTCATGATCCTTATAATTCTGGAAATGCAATCAGTAACTCAGGTATTTTAACATTAAATAATGTTGAAGTTTACAATAATGTTCACATTGCTGGTTTTACAGCAACTACAATCAGAAACAACAATCAGTTAACAATAACTAACTCCAAATTCCACAACAATATAGCTAGACATGGTACTATCTACAATAATGGTGGAACTTTAATTGTTAGTGGTTCTGAATTCTATAACAATGACATGAGCGAAGCTGAAACTGTAAACACAGGTCTTGCAATTTATTCTGTTGCAGGTAATGTAAATGTTGAAAATTCACAATTCCATGATAACATTGGTAATTTCTCAACAATTTACTTCAAATCATCTGAATATGCAAGTTATTCAACCGTTTACAATTTAAATGTAAATAACTGTACTTTTAATAAAAATCAATATTATGGATTCGGAGCAATCTACTCTCAAGATGCAAATACTCATATTAAAGACTGTATATTTACAAACAACAATGTACAGGATTCATCAAGTGCAACTGGTGGTCAAGGTGCAGCAATTTATGTAACTGGTGAAAAAACAACCATTGAAACATCAGTATTCATGAACAACAAAGCTAAAAATGAAGGAAAAGATATCTATGTCTATAAAGGTGAATTGGCTATTTCCGATTCTGTAATTGTAAACAATGACTATTCACTTGCAGTAAACAGTGAAAATTCACCTGTAATCACAGCTGACAACAACTGGTGGGGTAAAAACACTCCAAACACTCAGGTTCCAGTTACAAAATGGATTAGAATGGATGTTGTATGCAATGACAGTGAAATCTACAGGGGAGACACTATCAAATTCAACATAACTTTCAACCAGGTAACTTCTGCAGGTGCTGTTTCAGATTATGCTGGCGGTTTGAAATTCGAATACGTTCCACTTTCAATCCTGTCTGATGGCGGTTTGAATGTTGACTTGCCAATTGTAGATAAAAAAGCAGGTTTCACCTACACTGTCGATTCAAGCGACAAGAAAATCTATGTGATGTCTTCAAATGCAATTTCCCAGTTCAACGTTAAAGGTGCAGTGGATACCATTTACGTTTCACCTAAAGGTAGCGACAACAACACCGGTGATGTAAGCGATCCTGTTGCAACACTCACAAAAGCTATTGAAATTGCAGAAAAAGGCAAAATCATTGTATTGGAAGGTACTTACAAGACTCCGTATTTAGGAATCATCTCTAAAAACCTTACAATTACAGGTAAAGGAAAAGTCATAATTGACGCTGATAACAACAACAGAATCCTTTATGTTGGAAACGAAAGCACTGTCGTATTGGAAAACCTCATCTTAACCAACGGTTATTCATCTGAAGCAAGCGATGAAAGCGGTGCACTTCTTGGAAACTCAGGTAACCTGACTGTAAGCAACTGTATATTGTCCAACTCAAAATCCGAGAAAAACGCAGGTGCAATCTACAATGCAGCTAACTTGACTGTTATCGACTCCCAATTTATCAACAACACTGCTGATAAGGTCGGTGGTGCAATATTTACACAATATGCTGGAATCAATGTAACACCTGTCCTAACAATTACAGGTTCCACATTTACAAACAACACCGCTAAAGGTAACAAGAACTATGCAGGTGGAGCAGTTTACGCTCAAGGTGCAGAATTCGTTACAATTTCAAACACTGTTTTCGATTCAAACAAGGCTATTGACTTTGGTGGTGGAGCAGTTGAAATCACTGTAACTGCAAAAGCAACAATTGACAACTGTAAGTTTGTAAACAACACCGCTAACGGTGAAGCTTATGATCAGAAATCAGATTATGGTGGTGGAGCAATCAGTTTCATCGGTTCATATGCTGATTTGGCAGAAACATTAACTGTGACTAACTCTGTATTTGAAGATAACAGTGTAGCAAACAACGGTGGAGGAGCAATCTATACAAGATATGCTAAAGTAAATGTTTCCGGAAGCGTTTTAATCAACAACAATGATGCAGGTAATGTTGAAATCTACAGAAGAACAACCGACATCAACACAGCTCAAATTACTGCTGAAGACAACTGGTGGGGTTCAAACGATGATCCTAAAGCCAAAATCAACGGAGGCACAATCTCAAGCTGGGCTACATTGACAGTAACAAATTCAACTCCAATCACACAAGGGGCTAACGTAAAAATAAATGCAAGTCTGAAATCAGGAAATAATACAGTTTCAGTTGAAAGACCTATCTTGATACACACCAACTTAGGCGATATTGAAGGCACTTTAACTGACGGTGAATACAGCACCTCTTATGCTGTTCCTAGCGGATTGAAAATAATTTCTGCAACCGTTGACAGCGAAACCCAAGTATTATATGTTCTCACAACCAATGTTACAGTAATCGCTGATGACATTACAGGCGCTATGGGTGACAGACTGCAATACACAGTAAAATTAAACAGCTCAGACGCTTCTGTTGTAAATGTCGGCACTGTTGAAGTATACTTCGGTGACGATTTGGTTGCAACCATGGCAGTTTCAAACAATACTGCATCAGGAACTGTTGTAATCAACAAAAACACTGGAGTTTATGACATCACTGTCAAATACACTGACAAAACCAGAGAATTTGCAAACAACCAGACTGTAAAAGTCCTGAATGTAACCGGCATCAACAATGTTATTACACCTGAAAACATGAAGAACTTCTTCGATGAAAACGGCGTATTATACAGTGACGTTCCATTCGATGAACTTGTTGTTGACGGTACCTATTCAAATCTCGGTGTTTTAACAATCAATAAAACCATTAAGATTTCCGGAAACGCCAAATTTGAAAACACTGCATTCAAAATCATTGCAGACAATGTTGAATTAAGCAACCTGCAGATTACATTAAACAAAACCTATGCAGACAATGACGGTGCAGCTATTTACATTGGCGCAGACAATGTTGTATTAAACAACAACACTATTGTCTATGATGCCGATGACAATGTCCAAAGCTATGCTATCAGTGTGGATGTTGCCAAAAACGCAAAAATAACAAACAACAACATCAAATACACTGCAAAATCCGAAGGTGATGTTGAAACAATTGCCGTTAAAGTCGTAGACGGTGACGGCTTGGTATTTGAGGATAATGTGCTTACTGCAAACATTCCTTCTGTTCCAATCGGATATGCAAACTGGCCTAAAGTGGACTATCTATCACAGGCATTGCATGTAGAAGCAAGCGATGATACTTCAATCAAAAACAATGTCATTGACGTTAAATACACAAACGCTCAAGGTTCATATGACACAATCTATGCTGTACATGTAACTGACAGTAACAATGTCAATGTAACCGGCAATAAGCTCACTTTAGACGCACATGACAGCGGATACGGATTGGTAATGGACGGTCAAAACCTCTTAGTATCCAACAACGACATTAACGTAACATCTGAAGACTACTATGCAGCCGGCGTAAACATTAACTCCGGTTCAACTGCAGTAGTTGATGGAAACAACATTTCCGCTTCTTCAAAACAGGTCGCATACCCAGTATATCTTGACGATTGGGGCATGGGAGGTGAAGTAAATGTCACCAACAACAACATTGAAGGAGACTCAAACACCGTATATGGTGTTGCAGTTCAGGAAGCAAAATCCGTGGTTTCAGGCAATGACATCAAAGTGTCAGGTAACTACACAATGGGTGTTCAAGCATATCAGACCAATTTAACCGCAACAGGAAACACAATCCTTTCAAACGGTTCAAATGTAGGAACTGCATTAAGCCCACAAAGCAGTGTGCCTGTTGAAACAACAGGTATCTGTGCTAAAGGCGGAAACCTTAACATTGCAGGCAACAACATTGTATCAACCGGTAAAACAGCTATTGATGTAAACCAGACAACCGGTACAATAAACAACAACAAATTGCTATCTGCTGCTGGTAAAGGTGATGCGGCTGTAAATAAAGAAAACTCAACCGTAACCGGTGAGAACAACAAAGCATCATATGATATCAAATTAACAGCAAAAGATGTCAAGATGGATTATAAAGACGGTTCAGCATATAAGGTTCTTGTAACTGACGGCGGCAAGCCATTGGCTGGTGTAACTGTTTCAATAAAAATCGGTTCATCCACCTACAAAGCCACTACTGATAAAAACGGTTATGCTAAATTAAACATTGGTCTTGTTCCAAAAACATACACTGTTACTACCCAATACTTGGGCAAATCCGTCAAATCCAAACTTGTTGTAAAACAGATTTTAAAATCCAAAAATACCAGTGTTAAAAAATCCGCTAAAAAACTTGTATTGCAGGCAACATTGAAAAAATCAAATGGAAAAGCTATTAAAAAGGCAAAAGTTACATTCAAATTCAAAGGTAAAACATACACTGCTAAAACCAACTCCAAAGGTGTAGCAAAAGTTACCATTAAGAAAAATGTAATCAATAAGCTTAAGAAAGGTAAAACCTACAAGGTTAAAATTACCTACATCAGCGATTCCATTACTAAAACTGTAAAAGTTAAAAAATAGGGATAATATCCCTACTATTTTTTATTTTTTTGGATGTGATTTGGCTTGTTTAAAAAAATATTCATTCTAATTTTATTATTATTTTTACTGATTCCAGTAAGCTTTGCAGTATCAAACGATACGGATAGCTTACAAGATGACTCAAATTCAGACATATTAACTTCTAACGATTATTATTTCAACGTTTCAACAACCGCCGATGGAGACGGTTCTGTTGATTTGCCATATAAGGATTTGAAAAACAACGTAAAGGCAAACAGTGTAAATCATATTGCAAACGGAAACTATTCAATCGATGACGATTTATTGATCAGTGATGTGACATTCATTGGTGAGGACACAGAAAAGACAATTATCAACTGTAACTATAACGTTTTGAACGTTTCCAAATATTTCACATTAATAAACGTGACTCTGGTTGACTTTACAATCCTGAACAATGGTGTTTTAAACGCCCAAAACACAGTATTCAGCTACGGTTACGGTCATCACTTGGACAAATACCAGAATTCCTTTGGAGGGGCAATATACACCAAATACAACATAGACAAACATTACAAGGTAAATATCGACAACTGTACCTTTGAAAACAATTATGCAGAATACGGTGGAGCCATATTCATGGATTACGGTGAGCTTAATGTTGTAAACTCAAGATTCATAAACAATTCTGCCTATAACTATGGTGGAGCTATAGCAGGCGAATACGGCGCCAAGATAAGCATCAACAACACAGTATTCATCAATGACAACTCAATCAGTGACGCAGGTGGTGCAATATACCTTAAGGAATCATCACTTGATGCAAACAAGATTAGCTTTGAAAACTGTTCTGCAACATTCGGAGCAGGAATAACTGCACTGAACTCAGATTTGACATTATATAAGATAACCGGAGAAAACAACACTGCAAGCTTTGAAGGTGGCGTAATCTATCAGATGTATGGAAACATTTCAATCCTCCAGTCTACTTTTATAAAAAACAATGCAAAAAACGGAGGGGCGCTGTTTTTGGATAATCTTACAGAAAGCCTTGTTGCAAGCAATTTATTTAGACAAAACACTGCAGCAAGCGGCGGTGCAATCTATTCAATAATGTGTCCTAAACTGACATTTAAAAACGAACAGAAAAGCGACACAGATACAATATATGAAAGCGACGTATATGACTTTACCTCAATCGGGCGAGGAAACTATACAATATACATAAACAATGACACTTTTAATGGCGAATTGCCGTCATATTACAATTTAAAAGATCACGGTTACGTATCATCTGTCAAAAACCAGATGTATGGAGGTAACTGCTGGGCATTTTCAGCACTTGCTTCACTTGAATCATGTATCCTTAAGGCATCAGGCAAGGAATTGGACTTGTCAGAAGAAAACATGAAAAATCTCATTGAATTGTACTCAGATTACGGCTGGTCAATGGATACCAACGACGGAGGATACACCGGAATGGGTATCGGATATCTTACAGG
This sequence comes from Methanobrevibacter sp., assembly GCA_017459665.1. Lineage (GTDB taxonomy): Archaea > Methanobacteriota > Methanobacteria > Methanobacteriales > Methanobacteriaceae > Methanocatella. Next base: position 6,360 of record JAFUCN010000017.1, read on the forward strand.
ATGGCTCGGACCAATAAATGACATAAACGATACATATGATGACTATTCAGTATTGTCACCATTATATGACAGTCTGATGCATGTTCAAAACATTCTATTCTTAAAAAGAAACAATGTAACTGATAATGATGCAATCAAAAAGGCAATCATGAAGTATGGTGCCGTTGCAACAGGTATATGCTATTCTGATTCTTACCTGAACGGCAACAGCTATTATTACTATTCAATCTTCGGCTATACAAACCATGCAGTTACAATCGTCGGATGGGATGACAACTATTCAAAATCCAATTTCTACGGAAACCCTGAATATGATGGTGCATGGATTGTCAAAAACAGCTGGGGAGAATCTTGGGGTGACAATGGCTATTTCTATGTCTCATACTGTGACAGGAAACTCGCACAGGTTGGCATTGAAGAGTCCTCATTTACATTTATTTTAAATGATTCAAAGAAATATGACAAAAACTACCAATATGACGTTATAGGAAAGACCAGCTATTACGGAAGCAACCAAAACGAAATATGGTATCAGAATACTTTCACTGCAACGGATAATGAGTTTTTATCAGCGGTTTCAACATTTTTTGAAAAGGAATGCATTTGGAATCTGTCCGTTTATGTCAATGACAAACTAGCTTTAACACAATCAGGAAATACTGATGCAGGATATTATACCATTCAGCTGGATAAACCTTTGGCTTTATATTCCGGAGATTCATTCAAGATTGTATTTAAGGTTTCAGGTGACGCATATTTCAGCGTTCCGATAAGTGAAAAGGCATTCACAAATAAGTTCCTATCTCATGAGGGAGTTTCATACTTCAGTTATGACGGTAAAAACTGGTTTGACTTATACACCACATTATCTCCTGGAGTTGCATCAATCAAGGCATTTACACAATTGAAAAAACTCGATTCAGCAATTGAATTCAATATTAAAAACAATCAGAAAAATCCTGTTGAAATCATCGTAAATGTCTTTGATGAATATAAAAATCCTGTAAGACAAGGCAATCTGACAGTAACTGTTGAAAATACCAACTATAATGTTGAAGTAGCTAATGGTGTTGCTAAAATCTATCATAAGTTTAATAATGGTGGATTAAACAATGTTTCGGCTGAATTTAACGGACTTTTGTATAATGAAGCCACAAATTCAGTATTGACTAATGTCAATGTTAAAAAAACACGTTTGATTGCAAGTGATTTAAGCACATATTACAAAAGCAGCAAATATTTCAAGGTTAAACTTGTAGATGAAAACAATAAGGTTTTGGCCAATAAAAAGATCCAATTTACTGTTAACTCAAAGGTCTATACTAAATATACCAATGCCAACGGTATTGCAACACTTAACAATAAGCTTAAAATAGGCAAATATAAAGTTTCAGTAAGCTTTTCAGGTGACAGTTCCTATATTTCATCTGTTAAAGTAAATAAGGTTACAATTAAATCTACATTGATAACATCTGACAAAACGGTCAAAAAATCTAAAACAGTTAAATTCAATGCAAAACTTGTCAACAGCAACGGCAAGGTTTTAAAATCTAAAAAGATTACCTTTAAAATTAAAAACAAGGAATATACTGCTTTGACAAATAAAAAGGGTATTGCTACAGTTGCCATTAAAAACTTGAAAGTGGGCAAATACACTATCACCACCAGTTATTCAGGTATTAAAGTATCTAATAATATAATTGTAAAAAATTAAACATCAATATATAAATATTGATGTTTTTATTTATTTTTTTTTAATTTTTAAAACTTAAATGGATAAGTATTTAAGTTAAAAAAGCTTATTATTTTATAGTATATAAACAATTATTTTTAGGCATAACTAAAAGCTGATGATATTATGAAAATTACTTTTCTAAACCCTCCACAGACAAACTCAAAATACAAGTTCTTAGGTGTGGTAGCACCATCTTTGGGAATAGGTTATATGGCTGCAGTTTTAGAGCAAAACGGCTACGATGTGGATGTGCTTGACGCATCAGCTTTAGAATTAACTTATGATGAAATTGGTGAGGAAATTCTTAAAAGAAATCCTGATATCGTATCAATCAGTGCCCTAACACCGACAATAGGTGTTGCTTTAGACTCTGCTGATAAAATCAAGCAGGTAAAACCTGATACCGTCGTTGTATTGGGAGGTTATCATCCGACTTTTGAATATAAAAGTGTGCTTGAAGAGCCTAGCGTTGACGTTGTCGTAAGAGGGGAAGGAGAATATACTCTTTTGGAACTTGTACAGACAATCGAATCCGGAGGGGATTTAAGTACTGTCAAAGGTTTGGCATTCATCGATGAAAATGATTATGAGATTATATTGACTCCTGACAGGCCAATAATCAAGGACTTGGACGAACTGCCGTTTCCGGCATTTCACTTGTTCCCGATGGAAAAGTATAAGATTTTAAACATTACAACAAATGTGGCAACAATAATCACAACCAGAGGATGTCCTATGCAGTGTTCATTCTGCTCATCAGCGGCTTTACATGGCAATCACATAAGGCGAAGATCATATGAAAACGTCTGTGATGAAATAGAATTGAGACTGAAAGAGCAGAACATCGATACAATAGCATTTATGGATGACACATTCACATTAAATAAGAAGTTTGTCCGAAATTTCTGTGAGGAAATCAAAAGAAGAGACCTTAAGTTCTGGTGGGGATGTACATCACGTGTAGATACTTTGGATGAAGAGCTGCTTCAATTGATGAAAGATGCAGGCTGCATTACCATATTCATTGGTGTTGAAAGTGCTGACCAGCAGATGCTTGAGAAAATGAACAAGAACATCACTGTTTCAAAAACAGAAAAAGCTTTCAAGCTTGCCCGCAAAGTTGGCATCAGAACAATAGCTTCCTGTGTCATAGGCATGCCTGAAGATACCAAAAAGACAATGAAACAGACTATTGACTTTGTCAAAAAGTTAAATCCGAATTATGCATTATACAGTCTTGCCACTCCATATCCTGGAACAAGGTTTTACAACGAGACATTCAAGAAAAACCTGATTAAGATTAATGACTGGTCAAAGTTCACTCTTATAGATCCTGTTTTGAAAACCATTGATTGTTCCAGCAAGGAACTTAGAAGCATTCAAAAGAAGGCATTTCTCAAGTTCTACTTAAGACCGAATTATTTGATTAGGCAGATTTCACAGGATGGACTTATACTTCTTAAAACGATTTTTGGTGTTTCAAGACAAATCATAAGCAAACAGACAAATGGAAACACCAACTACAATAAGAGCAATATCAATAAGGGAAAATAATTTTAGGCTTTTCTAAATATTCTTTTTTGGCAATACTAAATTTTAATTATTAGTTAATCCTAAAAAACTCTTTAAAATCGATTAATTTAAATATAATCAGTTTAAAATATAATTTCAATCAGTACTGGTGATTAAATGCAAACAACAGATTACTTGAAAAGGGAGGATAATTCACAGAAGGTATTTTTAAGTGAAGGCACTCTTGACGTATTGGATATATTGGGGACTCATTATTCCTATATTTATGATTCAATAATCTCTGAAGACTTTATTTTGAAATATGATCATTGCAACTTATTTAAGGAGTTAACATATGACAATATGGTCGTTGGTTTCTGCTCATATGACTTTTCACGTGAATTCATCACCGCAGCACTGAACAACATTTATGTCCTTCCCGAGTTTAGGGGAAACGGCATTTTTGCAGAAGAGCTTAAAAGGACAATGGTTGAGCACAATAAGGTAAGTATTATGGAGCCGACTCGTTTAGTTGTTGAGCTTTTAATCAAGCATGGTTTTGCCCAGAAAATCAATGAAAACATTGTTGCAAGTTCTATAGAGTTTGTAATTCCTGGAAGCCATGTCCTTTCAAATACTGATTATGAAAATGAGGAGTTATCTACCCATTTTTATGACCTGAGCATCTGCTCAAGCATACACATACTGGATTTGGATAAGGGTTATATTGCTTATAGCGCACCATTGAACTATGATATAATCAACTATGGCTGTCTTGACAATCGAAATAGGATTGATGATGATTATTTTACAGAAATTAAGGAATTATTTGAAAACAATGAATTGGAATTCATGAAAACAGTCCTTGATTTGGAGGAAAAGCTTTCAATTAAAAACTACACTCTTGAGGAAATCATTGGTGATGATGAATCATTTTCACCATATATAGAATCCCTGATAGACGATGCTCATGTTACTTACCAGAAGGCTTTGGAAATCAAAAACCAGATTCGTGAAGAATACGAAGCTGGAATGGTTTTAAATGAATCCCTGCTCATTAGGCTTGCTTATCTATTTGATGAAAATCCCGAACCTACAATCAAGTCCCATGAGGATGTATGTCCCTACTGCAGCATGCCTATTGACAGCCACGACAGGTACTGTCACTTCTGTGGTATTAATCTAAATTATAATCTTGATGAAATCGAAAGCAATTTCATAGAATACATAAACACTTCCAAAAGAGATTTTGATGAAGATATACGTTTCATTGCATATAAATTTTTAAAACTGCTTGATGGGGAAATAGAATTTGAATATGCCGTTTTTACAATTGAAAATACATATAACATTTCATGGAGTAAACTTAAACAGTTTTTAACTGCTAATGACTATCTAGATGGTAAGAATATTACTGATAAAGGATATGATTTCATGTTAAACCATCCTCTCCATTACTGGCAGAAATACCATATGGAACTGGTGGATTATACAGATTTTGAAAACTATTTTTGGCAAAATGATCATTTGGGTGCAGAAGAAATCTGCCTTAACTATTTAGGCCAGTTCAGCGATGAGGAATATATATCTGACATCATTTCAGAGATTAGAAAAGACATCACAAATTAATCGTTAACAATTTTTAAAATAATTACTTATTGTTAATCAAATATTGAAATATGTCTGAAAAATAGCTTATTTTTTCAATTAATTATTATTTACATTTTTTTAAATTATTTTATTAATTCAAATTATTTTTTATAGATTTTTTAATTAAATATAATCATTTATCGATATGAATTTAAAAAATGTTCATTAATTGAAGTCAATTTTAAATTATAATATATTTATACCATTAAAAACAATATAAAAGTGTACATTATATGTTAAATTCTAAATAAACATCTAACTTATGAATTTAAAATAATTATTTTAATGTATAGGAAAATGGTGTGATAATAAATGAATGATAAAATCAAATTAGGTTTAATTGCAGCTGTTTCTATTATAGCTCTTTTCCTTTTATCCCTATGGATTACTTCCACACCAGCTGATGCAGATAACGCCGTAAGATTCGGTATCTTAACATTACTGCCACCTCTTATTGCTATTGCATTGGCATTCATAACAAAAGAAACAATTCTTTCTTTGTTTGTAGGTGTATTTGTTGGAGAATTCATGCTATGCGTAAACGATTTAAACATTGTTTCCACTATCGTCAACGCATTCTTACAATTAGGTTCACAAGTCATCTCCTGTATGGCTGACCCTTGGAATGCAGGTATTATTCTTCAATGTTTGCTTATTGGAGGTATCATCCAATTGGTAACCAAAATGGGAGGGGCAAAAGCTCTTGCTGACGCATTCGCTAAAAGAGCAAACACTCCAAGAAAAGCTCAATTATTCACCTGGCTTTTAGGATTATGTGTATTCTTTGACGATTACGCAAACTCATTAATTGTTGGTCCTATCATGAGACCAGTAATGGACAAACTTCATGTATCAAGAGAAAAATTAGCATTTGTAGTAGACGCAACTGCAGCTCCTGTAGCTGGTATCGCAATTATCTCCACCTGGATTGGATTGGAAATAAGTTTAATTGCTGCTGGTTTTGAGTCTGTAGGTGTCACAAACGTTACAGGATTCGGAATATTCTTACAAACCATTCCATACAGATTCTATAACATCTTCATCTTAATTTTCATTGTAATTTCCGCATTGACATTATACGAATTCGGTCCAATGAAAAAAGCAGAACAAACTGCACGTGCTAGAAAAGAAGACGAAGAAGTTAAAGTACTCGAAGCTCCTGGATTTGACGAAGTCAAACCGGTTGAAGGAATCAAATTATCAGTATGGAACGCTATCATTCCAATCGGAACACTGATTGTAGGTGCTCTTATTGCATTCTACTGGAGCGGATACACCACCATCTTAGGTGGAGAAGACCAAGCTTTAATTGCTATCATGCAAAGCACTCCATTGTCATTTAATGGAATCTATACTGCACTGTCACAATCCGATGCATCCGTAGCTCTTTTCCAAGCAGCTTTATTAGCTTCAATTGTTGCTATTGTTATGGCTGTCGGTGAAAAAATCCTTACAATCGAAGATGCAATCTCCGAATGGGTCGGCGGTATGAAAACCATCGTTATCACTGGTGTAATCCTGCTTCTTGCATGGTCACTCGGTGGAGTAATCGGTGAAATCGGTACTGCTGATTATCTGGTTGGAGTTTTAAGCAGTACAATTCCAATATGGATTGTTCCTACATTGATATTTATCTTAGGTGCTTTGATTTCATTTGCTACCGGTACATCCTATGGTACCATGAGTATTTTAATGCCTTTAGCAATTCCACTCGCTTGGGCAATCAGTTCCGGAGACATGAGCTTTACAATCGTTTGTACAAGTGGTGTGCTCACAGGAGCTATTTTCGGAGACCACTGTTCCCCTATTTCAGATACAACAATTCTATCATCCATGGGAACAAGCTGTAACCACATTGACCACGTAAGTACACAGATGTACTATGCAATCTTTGTTGCTATAGTCACTATCGTCATCGGTTACATCCCAGCTGGTTTCGGAGTTCCTTTCTACTTCTCATTACCAGTAGGTATTGTAGTATTGTACATAGGACTTAAATTACTCGGTGAAAAAGTCGACTTTGATGAAGTTGAGGATACATCCTCATAAACTTCATTATTTTTTTAATTTTCTAAATTTTTAGGCATGCCTAAAAATATTTATATCATTATTTTTAAAGATAATATCATCAATTAAAGGATGATACTATGGGATTTTTTGACAATATGCGAAAACCACAAGGAAAATTGGGAAACATACAGCTCAAATCAATGAACAAGGAACACACACCAGTTTCACTATGGGGTCTCAAACATTTGGACATCAAAGAGGATGATATAATATTGGATGTAGGCTGCGGCGGCGGAATCAACCTGAAGAGAATGGCACAAAAGGCCAAAAAGGTATATGGTGTTGACTACAGCTTAGAAAGCGTTAAACTCTCACGTGAAGTTAATGAAGATAACATTAAAAAAGGAAAAGTTGAAGTCTTAGAAGGCAATGTCCAAAGCCTGCCATTTGACGATAACACATTTGATATTGTAACAGCCTTTGAAACAGTCTACTTCTGGCCGGACATTAAAAATTCATTTGGGGAAGTGAAAAGAGTATTGAAACCTGGCGGCATATTTCTGATTGGAATGGAATCCAACGGATCAGACAACTTCATAATGAGATTCTGGAGCCGTTTCATAGATATGAAAGTATACAGCGACAGTGAAATTAAGGAATTTTTAGACTTCAATGACTTCAGCAAAATAACAATCTATCTAAGGGACGGCAAAAACAAACAGGAGATAATTAAAACTGATGGAAATGAAAAAAGAATCGATGATGATTATGACAATGTTTCATTTTCGGATAAATTCCTGCAATGGATGACAGTAGTTGCTCAAAAATAGTGCTACCAATATTCATCACATATTTCCTTATAAGTGCAGAACCTGCATACGTACTGTCTTTTGGCCGGAAACTCCTCATTGTTTACTTTCCGGCGGACCTCATACATGGTATCGATGGCTTCATTAATTTCATCAGAATGCAGAAATTTACGTTTGTTGTCCTCATCACTGACATTCAAAAGTCTCAAACGTCCGTTTTTGGTAAAAAACACGCCAACATTGGTCACTTCCTTTCCATAAACGTTTTCAACAAGCAACTTGTAATAGCATAATTCTCTGCGATACTTGGAAAAGGAACTGGATTTTGATGTTTTATAATCTACAACCGTTAAGCTGCCGTCTTCATTTTCCAAAATTATATCGCAAATCCCTGAAAACCTGTGGGCCTCGTCAAGCAGGTATTCCTCCTGGCTGAATAGCTTATAGTCATTTTCAACGAAAACTTCCCTAAAAAAGACTCCCAGATTTTCAACATGTTCATCTGCATGTCCAATACCTAAATCATAGGCAATCTTGAAAAGTTCATTTTCAATATCAACATCATCCAAATCATCCCCGAATTGTTCTGAAAACTTCTCGGCAATTAAGTGAACGTCACTTCCAAGCGCCATATATTTGTTCGGTTCAGCTTCAATTTCATCAATGTATTGAAACTTGAACTCAAGAGGACATTTGAGATAGGTATTAACTTTTGATTTGGACAATTTCATAACATTATATTTGTAAATTAAATTTAAATAATTAATTGAAAATAATATAATATATTGAACAATCGGAGAGTAGTTAAGATGAAAATTATAGCACTTCAAGCAAGTCCCCGCAAAGGCGGAAACTGTGACATATTGATGGATGAAATGATTAAAGGAATTGAAGAAAACGGTGGAGAAGTAGTGAAATACTACCTCGAAGGCTGTGAAATCGCACCTTGTAAAGCATGCATGTACTGCGCTGAAAACCCTGAATGCGTAAGGGCAGATGACGGAAACAAAATTTTGGATGATCTGGTTGCAGCTGACGGTGTAATCTTTGCAACACCAATCTATTACGGTCAGATGTCAGCACAGGGTAAACTAATCATCGACAGGTTCTACAGCATCGGTCAAAACCCAGATAAAAGCCTGTCCGGTAAAGCTGCACTGATATTTACCGAAAACCAGCCTGAAGGAACTTATGCAGACTACATTGAACTTACCAAATTCTCACCGTTCACATTCATGGGATATGACGTGATAGGTCACGTTGATGCGGGTTCAGCAGGTCCTGCCGGTATAGTTGCTGAAGAGCAGGAAGACAAATTAAAAGAAGCTTACGAATTAGGTTTGAAATTCTAAACCTAATTTTTTTTAGAAATTTAATTGTTGTTTAATACAACATTTTTGGAGATTATAAGATGAATCAGTTTCAAATTACAACAGAATGGGATAAGGTATTTGAAAAAAGCGATAAAGTAGACCACAAAAAGGTAACATTCAAAAACAGATATGGAATATTATTGGTGGCTGACTTGTACAAGCCGAAAGGAGCTAGTGAAAAGTTACCTGCAATTGCATGTGCGGGGCCATTTGGAGCAGTTAAAGAGCAGGTTTCAGGGCTCTATGCACAGACATTGGCTGAAATGGGATTTTTAACAATAGCTTTTGACCCATCATTTACAGGCGAAAGTGCAGGCCAGCCTCGTGACATGGCATCACCCGACATCAACACAGAAGATTTCCAGGCTGCAGTAGACTATCTTGTAACATCACATCAAGTTGACGGCGAGAGAGTTGGAATCTGTGGAATCTGCGGATGGGGAGGAATGGCACTAAATGCAGCAAGTCTAGATACACGTATCAAGGCAACAGTAACATCTACAATGTATAACATGACACGTGTGACCGCAAAAGGATATTTTGATGAATCAGACAATGCTGAAGCAAGATATGAAATGAAAGTTGCTCTAAACAACCAGAGAACCGAGGACTTTAAAGCAGGCGAATATGCAAAAGCCGGAGGTGTTGTAAAAGAGGTAACCGATGACATGCCGCAATTCGTAAAGGACTATCATGACTTTTATATTGAAGATCTAGGGTATCATCCAAGATCACCGGGCTCAAACGACGGCTGGAATGTAATTGGATGCATGTCATTTATTTCACAACCAATTATAGCATACTCTGATGAGATTAAAACACCTGTATTGATGATTCACGGTGAAAACGCACATTCAAGATACTTTTCAGAAGATGAATTTGCTAAATTAACCGGTGACAATAAGGAACTTATGATTATTCCTGATGCAAATCACACAGATTTATATTATAAAACTGATGTTATTCCGTTTGAAAAAATTGCTGAGTTTTTCAGCGAAAATTTGTAGTTGCTAATTTTTAGTAACTATTTTATATTTTATTAAATAGATTATTCAATATGGGTTTAGGTTCACTTTTTAAAAGAAACAATGAAAAGAAAGAGGAAGTTATCGAATCACACATTGACATTAACACAGATGACTGTGATGGATGTGAGAAATGTACAATTGCATGTCCAAACAATGTTTTGATTATTGTCGAGAGTGTATCATCTGTTCGTGACCCTCAGGTCTGTAAAAGTTGTAAGGTCTGCATGGCGATTTGTCCTAATGACTGCATAACAGTTAACTGATGTTTTCACGGATATTGTCAATAAAACTTCGCTTTTCCAGTTTTATTATTTTTGTAATTTTTTTAGATTTTCTGATGCGGATAATGTCTCCGCTAAACACTTCAATTGGCTTCCCGTCATATAATGCATAGGAAGTAGTATTTTCTCTAAGTTCTGTTATTTTGATTTCAACAACAGAATCATCAGCAAGAATTATGCTTCTGTTGATGACAGTATGAGGTGCAATCGGTGTCAATGTGATGATGTGTGCTGTTGGATCAACAATCGGCCCGCCGCAGGAGAGATTGTATGCTGTTGAGCCTGTTGGTGTGCAGACCAGAATCCCATCAGCAGTATATGAATTGATTAGTTTACCATTGATTATTGCATCAAACCTTACTACACCAAATGTATTTTTGGAAATGGCTATTTCATTCAATGCTTCTGGAATTTCGATGAGTTCTCCATCTGTTTTGATGATTTCACCTTCAAGCATCATCCTGTTTTCAACATAATAATCACCATTAACCAAATCTTTCAATGCTTCTTTAATGTTTTCGGGTTTGATTTCAGTGAGATATCCTAATGTGCCTGTGTTGATGCCTATTATTGGCTTTCCGTCAGCTATTCTTGAAGTCTTAAGAAATGTTCCGTCACCGCCAATTGAAATGATGATATCTGAGCTGCCAATATCTTCTATAACTGTAATATCCAATTTCAGGCATTCGGCGATTAGTTTTTCTTTTGTTGAAATGGCTACTTGATTTTTGTCATCAAAATTGATGTATATTTTCATGAGTATCTTTTTGTCTGATTAACTACAAATAATTTGCCTTCAATATAATTCAATTGGCAGTCAATAATTTCAATACTTAAACAAAAACAAGTAATTAAATTCATTGGAATTTACAGATTATTATTTCATGTGAAAATTTCAATAATTAATGATGGCGTAATCTACATTAAAAAATTAAAAAAGAGAAGTTATAATGAAATTTCATCAGCACCTATAACCTGAATTGTCATTTCTTTAACAAATTCATCACTTTCTTCACTGAAGTTTAAAAAGTGAGGTGAACGCATATGCTTTTTTAGTGCTTCTTCGGATTGCCATTTTTCAACAAAGGTTATAGTATCGTCATTCAATGATTTCAATAGCTGATAATCAATATTACCTTCTTCAAGCAAGGTTTCACTGATTAGCTCTTGGCTAAGTTCAATAATGCTGTCCTGACAACCCATTTTAGGTTCCACTTTTGCTAAAACTAAAAGAAAATCCATAACTAGTCACCTTAAAAATAGATATGTCTTCATATTATTAAAGATATTCTATTTAAATTTGCGACAATATTTCAAAAAATACATTAATAAAAAAACAAATATATTAAATCAAGTAAAGTTTTGGAGAAAAAAGATGATATATTCAACAGAAATTGAAAATATGTGTCCTGTTCGCAAAGGTGCAAATCATGACCCTGCTCCAATCCCTGAAGAGGGAAAATGGGTTAAAGCAAAACAGATTTCAGACATTTCCGGTTTTACCCACGGAATCGGCTGGTGCGCACCGCAACAGGGATGCTGCAAACTGACATTAAACGTTAAGGACGGAATCATAGAAGAGGCATTAATTGAAACTCTAGGATGTTCAGGTATGACACACTCAGCTGCAATGGCCGGAGAGATACTTGTCGGTAAAACAATCCTTGAAGCATTGAATACAGATTTGGTATGTGATGCTATAAACACCGCAATGCGTGAATTATTCTTACAGATTGTTTACGGAAGAACCCAATCAGCATTTTCTGAAGGAGGTCTTCAAATCGGTGCAGGCCTTGAAGATTTAGGAAAAGGCCACAGAAGCCAAGTCGGAACAATCCACTCAACAAAAGCAAAAGGTCCAAGATACCTTGAACTTACAGAAGGCTACATTACCGAAATTGGTCTTGACGAAGACGATGAGATTATCGGATATAAATACATTAACCTTGGCGTAATGCTTGATGCAATAAAGGATGGTGTTGACCCGACCGAAGCAATCGAAAAGGCAACAGGCCAGTATGGAAGATTCGATGATGCGGCCAAAAAAATAGACCCAAGGAGGGAATGATTATGGCATTGTTTGAAAGTTATGAAAGAAGAATAGATCAAATCATTCCGGTTCTTGAAAAATATGACATTAAGGATTTGGATGAAGCAAGACAGATATGCCTTGACAAAGGATTTGACCCTGCTGAAATCGTAAAAGGAGTTCAACCGATCTGTTTTGAAAACGCATGCTGGGCATACACTGTAGGTGCTGCAATAGCTATTAAACAGGGGTGCACCAAAGCATCCGATGCTGCAAAGGCAATAGGTGAAGGACTTCAGTCATTCTGCATTCCGGGAAGTGTAGCTGATGACAGAAAAGTAGGATTAGGTCACGGTAACCTTGCATCAATGCTTTTAAGTGATGAAAGCGAATGCTTTGCATTCCTTGCAGGTCACGAAAGTTTTGCAGCAGCAGAAGGTGCAATTGGAATTGCAAACTCAGCAAATGAAGTAAGGGAAAAACCTTTAAGGGTTATATTGAACGGTCTTGGAAAAGACGCAGCATTGATTATTTCAAGAATCAACGGATTTACCCATGTTGAAACAGAATTCGACTACTTCACAGGTGAAGTTAAAGTAATTAAGGAAAAGGCATACTCTGAGGGTGAAAGGGCAAAGGTCAGATGCTATGGTGCTGACGATGTACGTGAAGGTGTAGCAATCATGCATCTTGAAGGTGTTGACGTATCAATTACAGGTAACTCAACAAACCCAACCCGTTTCCAGCATCCTGTAGCCGGAACATACAAAAAGGAATGTATCGCACAAGGCAAAAAATACTTCTCAGTTGCATCCGGTGGAGGAACAGGAAGAACCCTGCACCCTGATAACATGGCAGCAGGACCTGCATCATACGGTATGACAGATACCTTGGGAAGAATGCACTCTGACGCTCAATTTGCAGGTTCATCATCCGTACCTGCGCACGTGGAAATGATGGGACTCATCGGTATGGGTAACAACCCGATGGTAGGAGCTTCAGTGGCAGTCGCTGTAGCTGTCGAAAAAGCAATGAAAAAATAGGGATTTACTTCCCTTTTTACTCTTTTTTTAGGATGTTTTAACATGTCTGATATGTGGGGACTTGCTGCTAAAGGAATCTGTGAATATAACGGAAAGATACTGCTTTTAAAAATAAGATCCAAATCATCTCATGATGCAGGAAAATGGGAAATTCCTGGTGGAAAAGTCAAAAAAGGAGAATTTTTTGATGTTGCCCTAAAAAGGGAATACATGGAAGAGACAGGTTTGGAGATAAATGTTGATTCGTTGTATAATGTCATTCAAAGGGATTATGTAGCATGCAAAACCAATGAAAAGATAAAATCAATCCAACTGATTATGAATGTAAGCTCAAATAGTGATGAAGTTACAATAAGTGAAGAGCATGATGATTACGGTTGGTTTACAAAAGAAGAAGTAAATCAGATGATTGATGATGGTTTACTTGCAACAGCAGCGGTTAATGCATTTTTAAAATCATAATTTCAAAGCGTGACAATTTGTCACGGTTTGGTATACTATTTTTGATATTTAGTTTGGATTGTAATTTTGAAGCGTTACAATGTAACCAACTGGAATTACAATCAAATAAACAACAAGAAAGTAATATTATAGGATATTTTCTGTTCATAGCATTATTTGGTTAATATGTACATTTTCAATAAATATGCACAAATCTTCCTTTTTTCACAAAAAGAAAAAATTAACTTCAGGAATTTCATAGTTAAAAATTGATCAAATTAAATATTTAATTGGATAGTTTATATGCAATAGTAAATTATATAAATTATTAAATGTATATTAAATATACAGAGGTGTTATTATGTTAGATGAAATCTTAGGTGATTATCCTCAAATAAAAGTAATTGATTATTTATTGATGAATCCTTTTGCAGAATTATCCAAATTGCAAATTGCAGTTGGAGCTGAAATTTCCAGGATTACTTTAAACAAATTCATTGATGATTTAACAGATAAGCAATTTGTTATTATAAGCACTAATTCAAAATATCATTTGAATTTGCAATCTCCAATTGTGGTAAAATTAAACATGCTTTTGGATGAATTAAATAAAATGGCAATTGAAGAAGCGATGAAACATGCAGATGAACCCTATGATGAATTAACTGATGAAGAATTAAGTAAAATTTTCGATGAAAACAGTCCTGATGTAGATTTAATTCAATTAGAAAATGAAATTCAAATAAAGGAAAATTATGACATTTACATTGAAGAGATAAATGAAAATTATGTGCTTATTGTATAAATTTGGAGGCCTTTTACGATGAAAAATGAAAATATTCAAGTTAACAAAAACATGATAATAGATTCTGATTCAGAACTAATGTATGCATCATCAGTAGGTGTTGGCGCTGATGATGAAGAAATAAGACTAATTTTATTTAATAAACGTCTAACATCAGATGGCGCCAATATTGAAATCATCAATGAATCAAACAAACAAATAATATTAAACAAATCTGCCGCATTCAAATTAAAAGAATTACTGGACGAACACTTGAAATAATTTAGGTGGTTTCATGGGTGTGAATCAACAAAAAAGAACAGAAATCCGAGTGGACATATTGTATTTTTTGTATAGGAATAATTACTGGCAAAACAGACACACTCCAAAATCCAATATCTGCAACAAATTATCACAACACCTCTGCAAAGAAATTAATAAGGCATTAACACGATTATACAAGACAAATTAATCAGATATAAGAAAACCAATCATGGGGACGATATTTTTCTTAATATTCATAAAAAATCACAAATAGAAACTGAAATAAAAGATAAACTTAATCAATTGTATAACTGGATGTAAAGTGAGATGTTAATCTTTTGGAGGATTATTTCAAAGCGTGACAATTTGTCACGGTTTGATTATTCTAGTTTTAGTAATTTGGCAGCATTGTCATAAAGTATCATGGAACGTTCCTTATCTGTCAAATCAATCTTGTTGAAGTATTCCATTTCACTTTTAGCTTCCCACATCGGGTAATCTGTACCCCATAAAACCCTATCAGCACCATATGCATGAATCAGCTCCAGAGCGGTTTCAGAAGTCAGATCATATAAGCTGGAACTTAAGTCTATATATAAGTTTGGTGTTCCGGCCAGCTTTTCGGTTGCTTCCTCCCACATGCTCCAGCCTGCAAAGTGAGCACCGATGAAGGTAATGTCTGGAAACTTTTCTAAAAATGGTTTGATTTGTTCCGGATTAGAATAATTGTATCTGAAGTCTCCGCAGTGAACAAGCATGGGAACATTTCCTTTGCTTACAACTTCACCAATCCTGAATGCACGTTCATCATTCATTGCAAACCTTTGAAAATCTGGATGCAGTTTAACTCCCTTAAGGCCAAGTTCAATCATGTAATCGAAATCCCCTTGGATATCATCGCTGTCAGGATGCAGGGTTCCAAAACCTGTAAACAAATCAGGATGTGATTTTACTGCCTGTGAAATAAACTCATTAATTGATTTTACCTGTTTTGGGGTTGTTGCAACAGAGTGAACCAGGTAATGGGTTACTCCAACCTCACTGCCGTCTCTTATCAAATCATCAAGCTTACCGTTTAAGGACATGTCCAAATCGTAAAAATCTCTAATTCCCATGACTGCTTTTTCAGCAATTTTTTCTGGATAAATATGACAATGTGCATTTATTACCTTTTGCATTTAGCTAAACCACCATTTTTAGTTCTAATATTTAATATAACTGTTCACCAGTATAAAGATTTTCTTCAGTATATATTCTAATCAGCCTGTCAATCAAATCATCATACATCAGTCTGTGACCTACAGCTCCGCCCTGTGGAGTCTGTACATTGTTTAAGGATTTGTCTGCAAATTCCCCACAGTTATTGATAATATACCACATTCCGTGAGGAGTGTAGATAAAGAGTTCCCCTTCACCGTCTTTTGCTCCATTTTTAAAGCTGTCCTGAGGGTCATATATTTTTGTTGAGTGAACTGCAAGCCTTGATAAGTCCTGTTCAGGTCTGGTTCCACTCTTTTCAAACAGCATTTTCAGCCATTCATATGACTGGCTTATCAGATTTTCCTTTTTAATGGGATCTGCAAAAGCATCCTTAATTTTCTGCTGGCGTTTTTCTAAAGTGTTGGTAATTCCAAGTATTTCCTCAACTTTTGCAACGTCCTTTTCAAGACATCTCCAGCCTTCAGGCCTTCCTGTAACCTGAACGTTACCTTCTACAAAATCCATCCTTTTGAATTTTCTGAAATATGGTTTGACCTTTTCAAATTCCTCATCCGGGATTTTCTGATTCAATCCGTAAAGATAGCCATATTCGTTAGCATCATAACATTTTGTTTCTAGTTTTAATTCATTATTGTCCGCCATATAATCGCCTAAAATTTGTTCTATATTATATTAACAAAATTTTTCATTATATACTTTATTATCATTGTACGATTTCAATGAAAAGAATAAAAATTAATGCAACTGTTTAACAATATTTTAAATTTAATGGATTTTGATTATGAAAATCAGATTTTTAGAAAGTTATTTTTATAATGAAAAATTAAAATATATTGTATGGTAAAAGTAAGCATTTTAGGTTCAACAGGTGTTATAGGTAAAAATGTAGCATTTACCCTTGCAAGGGCAGATACAGTTGATGAGATTGTGTTTTTCTCAAGGCCTCAGAGTGTAGATAAGGCTAAAGGAGAAACCTTCGACATGTATGATGCTCTGGCGGCCGAGGATATTGACTGCAGACTGACTCCTTCATGTGATTATGCAGACATTGAAGGCTCAGCAATTGTTCTTATCACTGCCGGAACTCCAAGAAAGGAAGGAATGAAAAGAATAGACCTTGCAATTCCCAATGCTGAAATCGTTAAAAACTATGCTGAAAAAATAGCCGAACATGCACCTGATTCAATTATTCTAATAGCAACAAATCCTGTTGACGTGATGACTACAGTCGCCCTTAAGGCATCAGGATTTAAAAAGAGCAAAGTCATTGGTATTGGAAACCACCTGGATTCATTAAGACTTAAAGCTTACTTTTCAAGACAGATTGATGTCAACAGTTCCGAGGTTCACACAAGGGTTATAGGTGAACATGGAGATCACATGGTTCCTCTTTTAAGTTCCACAACCATCGGTGGTATTCCCCTCAAGTATTTCGTTGAATATGTTGACTTGGATATTACCCGTCTTGTCAAAAGGCTTAAGAATGCGGGAAATACAATCATTTCCAAAAAGGGCGCTACCGAATATGGTCCGTCATATGCTATTGCAAATCTTATTTCAACAATCATTACTGATTCCCATAAGGTCCTAACCGTAAGCATCTATCTTGACGGTGAAATATATGGTGTTGAAGATGTATCATTGGGTGTGCCTGCAGTTTTAACCAAAAAGGGCGTTGCAATGATTGTTCCGATTCACATGAATGACATTGAAAGAAAGGAATTCTTTGAAGCTGCAAAATCAGTTAAAGAAGTAACCGATAATGTCCTTGATTATATTAACTTATAAATTCTTTGAGATTAATATTATAATTATATATTGATTGGGGAATTTTCATGAAAAACATAGTTAAAAAATGGACTGAATCAAGTCTAATTTTAAAAATAGTCATTGGTTTGGTGATAGGTGCTGTTTTGGGTGTATTGGTTCCATCTTGGACAATAATTGGTTTTCCTGGAGAACTGTTTGTAAGTGCTCTTAAAGCTATTGCTCCTATATTGGTTTTTGTTTTGGTTGCTTCTGCTATTTCAAAGGCAAGAAGCGGAATCGGTTCAAGATTTAAAACAGTTATTATATTATATTTATTCAGTACTTTTCTATCTGCTATGGTTGCAATCATTGCTAGTACAATATTTCCGGTTACAATTCATCTCACTGATGCAAGTACCGCAACTGCACCAGGAGGTCTTGGGGAAGTAATGTCAAGCATGATTTTATCAGTCTTTTCAAATCCTATAGAACTTTTATCACAAGGCCAATACCTTGGAATACTGTTTTGGTCAATCGTATTTGGAATTGCCCTTAAGATGGTTGCAAGTAACACAACTAAAGATGTTTTAACAGACTGTGCTGATGCTGTAACCATGATTGTTAGGGGAATAATTCAGTTTGCACCGATTGGTATTATGGGGCTTGTTTTTACATCAGTCAGTGAAAGCGGAATTGGAATATTTACACAGTATGGACAGCTGATTTTGCTGTTGGTTGGTTGTATTGCATTTGTTGCCTTTGTAACAGATCCAATCATTTCTGCTGTTGCACTTAGACGCAACCCTTATCCTCTGGTTTTGACATGTCTGAGAGAAAGTGGAATCACAGCATTCTTTTCCAGAAGTTCAGCTGCAAATATTCCTGTAAACATGCAGTTATGTGAACGCTTAGGCCTTGACAGGGATTTCTTTTCAATCAGTATTCCATTAGGCTCAACAATCAATATGGAAGGTGCAGCCATTACAATTACTGTAATGACACTTGCAGTATGTCATACAATGGGAATAACTGTACCTCTGCCAGTTACAATAGTATTGTGCATAATTTCTACAATCGGTGCATGTGGAGCGTCAGGTGTTGCTGGAGGTTCACTTCTGTTGATTCCGATGGCATGTTCTCTTTTCGGAATTAGTGCAGACGTATCCATGCAGGCTGTTGCAGTAGGATTCATCATTGGAGTAATTCAGGATTCATGTGAAACTGCTCTTAACTCAGCAGGAGATGCTCTTTTTTCAGCTACTGCGGAGTATCATGACAGGGCCAAAAACGGTGAACCGGTTAATTTCCTTGGAGAATTTGCAAAATAGGTGATTTAAATGAAATTGGTTGTTCAAAGGGTTACAAACGCCAGTGTGGAAGTAGAAGGAAATATCGTTGGTGAAATCGGTGAAGGTTTGATGGTTTTAGTTGGCTTTGGCCTTAACGATACTCAAAGGGAAGCAGATTACCTTGCAGGAAAACTTGCAAAGCTCAGAATTTTCCCGGATGAAAACGGCAAAATGAACAAATCGGTCATGGATATAGGTGGCAAATTGCTTCTGGTTCCTCAATTTACATTATATGGAAAAACCAAAAAGAACAGGCCTTCATTTCACAAGGCCTTGGCACCTGATAAGGCAACAGAATTATTTGATTATTTTACTGAAAAATGCAGTGAACTGGTTGAAACGCAAACTGGTGAGTTCGGAGCGTTCATGAAAGTCAGTCTGCTAAACAACGGGCCTGTAACAATCCTTCTGGAAAAGGAATTTGAAAGTTAATAACAACTTAAATACAAAAATTTAAAAAGTCTGAAGTATTAATATAATTTTAGTAAACACATGGGTGTATTCAAAATGCTTGATGAAAATAATAAAGCTCATGAGATAAAGAGATTAACCACTCCACTGACCATTAAGGATTCAAAAGCGTATGGTGATGGAGGCAAATTGCTAAATTGCAGTGAAACATTGTCTGATGTAAGATTTGTCGTAGAGCCTACTCCGGGCATATTGTCTGACAATGAGATATTGCAGTATGCTCCAGAATCAAAGGCAGCCTGTGAAGTAAGGCTTAAAAGAGGTGCGGGCAAGATTTCAGATGTATTGTTTTTACATGAGTCAATACCATGGATTTTTGCATTTTATTATGTTGTATTGCTAAGTCTGTCAATCATTGTTGTTTTTGGCGGCAATAAGCTGCTGATGTTTGTATTGCTTCTTTTATTTGTGATTCCATTAGTATATCTCTACTTGATATTCAATGTTAACAGATATCCTAAAAAGGCTATAAAGCAATCTAAAAAGGCCCAAAGGAATATCAAAGATGAATCAAGAACAGAGGTCATTCATGATGCAGGTCTTGATTCACTTAAAGGATATGAAAAGGAAATCAACAACCTGAAAACATTGTTTGACATTAAGGAAGGTGTTGTTCGTGATTTAATTAAAAAACGATTTGAACCTCCTCAAATTACATATGACAAATTTATCGCAATCATTGATAAATCACATAAGATGTTCTATAATCAGGCTGAAAGTGCATTGAATATTATCCATCTTGCAGTTGAAGACACTCCAAGAGTTCAAAATGAAATAGAAAATAAGATTGAAGCTATGAAAAAAATCATCAACCAGATTGAGGAGCTCACCAACGAGCTTGTCATTAACATCAATGATGATCATACAACCGAAGAGGTTAATAATTTAATAGATGATATGGAGAACCTGATTGGTTCTGTAAAAGAATATTAGGTGATTAGATGACAAAAATCTGTCCGAATTGCGGTAGTGAATTGCCTGACGAAGCAAAGTTTTGTGTGGAATGCGGATTTGCTTTTCAAAATACTCCTGCAGTCCAGCAAAACAGTATTTTAAAGACAAGTAATTTATTTTTAGTTTTAATAGCGGCTGTAATTATTGTTGGAGCAGCGTTTATCCTAACTTACAATGGAGACAACACAAGCACTCAAAGTGAGCCTGCAGATAATGTGGAACATGTTGCTTTGACAATTACTGATGTTGGAGGATATGACGGTGACAGCTCATCTAAAAGAAGCTACACATTATACACTTCAGCACTCTTTACAAGTGTTCCCGATGACAAAAAGGGTTATGTGTTGAAAACCATATATTATGACAAGAACGGTTCACAAATCGGTCAGGAAACCGAAAGTTTGGAATATGTTTATTATGATACTGATTATGCCATATCCTTTGGATTCTACACAGCATACACAATACCAGACCCTGATCATGTTGAAGTTCAAGTAATAAAGGACGGTAAAGTTATAGATAATTATACAGAAACTATAGATACAAATAAAATAGATTATTTAAATTAAGGTGATATGATGGCAGAATTCTCACTAGATGTGGATGAAATTAAAAACGATGTCGAAACAAGTTTAAAAGAGGAAGAAGAAAAACTGGAAAATTCAAATCTTAAAAATCAGGCACAGAGTAATGCCACTGCAATATTTGATGCTGATTTAAACAATCCTAATGAAAGGGAACAAATCCTAAAGCCATTGGACAATTTCGGATTAAATGAAATGAGCAAATCCGCTTCACACAACGAAATGCTTTCAACAAGATTCGTTGACTTGACAAAAGGCGGAAAGGAAGCAGACAATATCGGTGAAAATCTTTTGGAGCTGAACAGACAAATGAAGGATTTGGATCCAAGTAAAGTTGACTTTGCCAAAAAGGGTGTTTTGGGAAATCTGATGAATCCAGTAAGGAAATACTTTGCCAAATACGAAAAGGCGGAAGTTGCAATTTCAGACATTGTACAGTCCCTTGAAAAAAGCAGCAAAGTACTTCAAAACGACAACACAACTCTGTTAAACGAAGAAAACTATTTAAGGGAAGTTACAAACAAGCTCCTTGCAGACATTGAACTCGGTAAGAAAATGGATGAGTCAATCGAAGCGCAAATCCAGACAGCTGAAATCCAAGGCGTTGATGAAGAAAAAATTGCTTTTGTCCGTGAAGAAATATTATTCCCTTTAAGGCAAAGAATCATGGACATGCAGCAGATGATAGTCGTAAACCAGCAGGGTATAGTTTCCCTAAATGTTATAAGACGTAACAATAAGGAGTTAATCAGAGGTGTTAAAAGGGCACAGAATGTTACAGTTTCAGCTCTAAGAACCGGTGTTATGGTTGCAAGTGCACTTTACGACCAGAAAATTGTCATGGAAAAGATTAATATCCTAAATCAGACAACTGAAAACATCATAGAATCAACATCCCACATGCTAAAAGAGCAGGGAAGTGAAATTCAAAAACACAGTGCTGAGACCATGATTTCACCTGAAGTTCTAAAAGCTTCATTTTCAGAAGCTCTCCAGGCAATTAAAGATGTAAGCACATATAAAGAACAGGCTCTTCCAAAAATGAAAGAGACAATAGAAATGTTTTCAGATATGGCCAATGATGGGCAAAAAGTAGTTGAAAAAATAGAAACCGGAAATAATTCATTGCTTGATTAAAAATGAACACTATAGAAAAAATCAAAAGATCATGGTGGGTAATCTTTTCGATTATCCTCTTTTTAAACGGGTTTGGATTCATATACATTGGATTAAAGCACAACAATAAAAACTGGATATTGGAAGGGCTTACCTATGAATTTCCATGGTTTTTCTACTTTGTAGTATATGCAATATATGGTGCAGGAACACCATCCACATTGATGATAGCTTTGGCTTTGATTATACAATTGATAGGCATTATACGCTCAATCTGGGTGGCTGTCAAGCTTGCAGATGTATATGACAATACGGATAAATATACGATTCAATCAACAGTGATGGCTGCACCAGTGAACAGTACTGCAGATAAAAATAATTCCTCAACAACAGCTGCCTGCTGTTTTTGTATTATAGTCATTTTTATAGTATTTGCTTTATTTGCAATACTGTAACTTTTTTATATTTTTTGATACATATTTTTAAATATGGGATTATTTGACAAAAAAAGCGAACGTAAAGTTGGTTCTAATTTTGAAAAAAGCGATGCAGACAAAATATTTGATGCATTAGACAAACATGCCTTCGATGAGCCTAAAAAAGTAAACAAAACTCTTAAAAAAGAGATGGATTTAACTAAAGAGGTCTCTGATTTGCTTAAACTCACCGAAAACTGCGGTGACAATGAGGCAATCGATTTGTTTAAAAAGGTCTTGGCAATGGATCCTTCAAATGCACAGGCTTATGAAGGACTGTCACAAATCTATCAAAAGAATGGTGATGTGGATAGTGAAATAGCTATTTTAAAGTCTGCAGTTAAAAATCTGGATACCAGTAAGGTAAAATCTTCCCTGATGGCAAGACTTAATGAAATCAACAGTTAACTAACAATCGTTAGTTTTATTAACTATTTTTTTATATATTAAACTAACAAGTGTTAGTTATGATAAATAATAAAGACAGAATATTTGAAGTTTCAGTTGATTTGTTCTCAAAACATGGCTATGATGGCGTTTCAATCCGTCAGATTGCAAGTGAAGTTGGAATAAAGGAAAGCTCAATATACAATCACTACAAAAGCAAGGAAGCAATATTGGATGCAATTCTTGATTATTATATCTATGAGATGACAAAAGAAGAGATTCCAGTATCACAAGCAGGAAAAAACCTTGATGTAAGCTTTGATTATTTCTACAAAACCGGTTTGGAATTGTACAAAACCAAGCTCAGCGAAGACAAAATGATGAAGATAACAAGGATAATCCTGATAGAATCCTATCATAATGAAAAAATAAGAAACTTTGTAAAAACAGCAATTGTTGGATATGCTGTTGAAGGTTGGGTGGAACTGTTTGACCTGATGAAAAAGAAAGGATTAATCAGAAAGGATTGCGATTCAAAACAGCTTGCAGAATCTTTTTATTATTACGGACTGTTTTTGCTGATACAGCATTTCATCATTAATTATCCTGAAGATGATGAGAAATTCCTGAATGAACTGGGACCAAAAAGCGTAAAACATATGAATTTATTGTTTAATTCCGTTAAAGTAAGTGAATAATATGATTATAAGATTAGAAAATGAGAATGACTACTTAAATGTTGAAGATATGGTCAGAAATTCCTTCTGGAATATATATCGGCCTGGCGCATTTGAGCATTATATTGTGCATAATCTAAGGAAAGATGAAAGTTTCATCCCTGATTTGGCCTATGTAATCGAAAAGGATGATAAAATTATAGCACACATCAATTATTCTACAGGTAAAATAATTTCTGAAGATAGTCAAAGTGATGCAGTAGTTTTGGGTCCCGTTTCAGTTGAAAAGGACTATCAAAATCAGGGATACGGATCTAAACTCATAGAATACACATTAAATTTAATCAAAGATAAAGAAATTCCATTCGTATTTGTCATAGGAGATGAAAATTACTATCAAAGATTCGGATTTGAATTTGCTTCAAATTATAATATATTCCTGGATGGAACAGATAGAAGCGATGAATGTCCGTTTTTCATGATTAAAGTATTTGATAATGATAATTTACTGAAGGAACATTTTACAATCCTGATGTGTTTAATGTAAACGAAAATGACGTTGATGACTTTGACAAGCAATTTGAATATAAGGAAAAATTAGTATTGGAAGGTCAGTTGGAGGAGATATGATGAAATATTTGGTAATTAACGGTTCGCCGAGAGAGAAAAATACATGGAAAATAGTAAAGCAGGCAGAAAAAAACATTGAAGGTGATTTTGAAGAGATTCATCTGATGGGTGTGAATATCCCATTATGTACAGGTTGTACTAGATGCGTAATGGAAGGGGAAGAAAACTGCCCACATTTCGATAAGGTCAATCCTCTCGTTGAAAAGATTAAGCAGTGTGACGGACTTATAATAACATCTCCGGTATATGCAATGAATGTCAGTGGCCTTTTAAAGAATTTCTTTGACCATACTGCATATATATTCCACAGGCAGGATTACTTCACAAAAAAGGCGCTTGTGATTGTTTCGACTGCTGGTGCTGGTCAGAAAAAAGTAGCTAATTATATTGATGAGTCATTAAGGCACTGGGGATTCAACAAGGTCTATAAGATTGCATATGCATGCGGCGGAAAGGAAACACTTGAAAATGAAGAAATTGACAAGACTGCAAAGAAATTCTCTGATGATGTGAAATCTAAAAAACTGCATCCTCCCAAATTTGGTGATGTGCTCTTTTTTAATGTCTGGAAGGCAATGGCTCTTACAAAAAATCCTATTCCTGCAGACAAGAAATTCTGGTTGGATACTGGTTTGATTAATCATGATTTTGGGCCAGAAGTCAAACTGAATCCAATAAAAAAGGCATTTTCAAAATTAATGTTTTTTATTTTAAAAAGAGTAATAAAATAAGGGGTTTAAACCTCTTATTCGTTTGCTAATTTTTTTAATTCATCACCTGTCAGATGGAAAACGTTCCAGTCCATTTGCTTTGCACCTAAAGACAGGTAAAAGTCAATACTAGGCTGATTCCATGAAAGGCATGTCCATTCAAATCTGCCATAACCTCTCTCAACTACAATTTTTGCAAGTTTTTTAAGCAAAGCCTTACCGTATCCTTTTCCACGGTATTCAGGGTCAACAAATAAGTCTTCAAGGTGAAGGTTAACATTTGAAATGTATGTTGAAAAGCTTAAGAAAAACAGTGCAAAACCAACTTCCTTGCCGTCTTCAAGGGCAAAAATCACTTCAGCCTGATGTTTGTCAAAAATCCATTTTTCAAGTTCGCTTTCAGTTGCGATTACTTCATCAAGTCTTTTTTCGTAATCTGCTAGTTTTCTTATAAATTCCAAAATCAGACTTACATCTTCTCTTGTTGCATCTCTAAATGTTAGTTCACTCATAATATCAACTTATCTTTTTGATACATATATTTATTTTATAATATCCATAATAATCATATGGAAACGTCTAAAAGAATATTCTACTTTGATGAGCTGAGGGCACTGGCAATTATTGGAATCGTTTTCTGCCATGCATCAGTCGCATTTGTTCTTTCAGGCGTTAGTAAAAGTGACTTTTACATTTCCTCTTTTTTTGATTGTTTTAGGGATTTTTCAATACCTATATTTGTAATGCTTAGTGGTGCACTTCTAATAGGTAAAAATGATTCATTTAAAGTTTTCTTTAAAAAGAGACTGTCAAGAATTTTCATTCCTTTCCTCTTTTGGGTTATAATCTACATCATCTATTCATCAGCCTACATTACACACGGTTTTAACCTAAGCAGTGCAATCGACATATTCTTTGGAACATCTTCAACACTTGGAGTTGCATTCTGGTTTATCTGGATGATTATAATAGCTTATTTTGGAATTTTTGTTATCAATAAACTAATGCAATTTAATGCCAATGTCATAAATATATTAACTGTATTTGCATTTATTTACATATTGATTTGTCAGTTTTCCCTGTTTGACCCATATTCATCAAAGATAATCTATTTTGTTTCATTCATTGCATATGTATTGATCGGATACTTCATATCATCAAATGATTATCTGGAAAGGAAAATAAGCGCAAATAAATTAGTAATAATAACATTGATGCTGTCAATCGGATCTTATTTTGCCTACATTTTCTCTTTTGTCGTGCCGATGTCAGTGTCACATGACCAATTCATTACCTTAAGCTACTTCAACATCCCGATTCTGTTTATTTCAGTCAATGTGTTTCTGTTTTTCAAATTCTTGTCAAAAAGCAAATATTCACTTAAAAACAATAAGATTAAAAAGGCAATTTCAACAATCAGCATGTATAGCTTTGGAATATATCTTGCCCATTATGTCATTCTACATTCACTAAGAATGAATATCGCAAAAATTATTGATTTTACATCCCAAAGCCCTTTGATATGGATTCCATTATTTGTTATTTTAACCACATTTATCTCATTGATTATTTTAGTCATTTTGGATAAAATCCCGATTTTAAATAAATTCACTGGAAATTCTTAAATATTTTCATGTTAAAAATATTATTTAAGAAAAATTTATTGATAATGGTGTGTTTTTTATGGTTAAATATTGCCCCAATTGTAATAACAAGTTAGATGATGATTCTGTTTTCTGTTCAGAGTGTGGAACTAATTTAAACGCTGCGAAAAAAACATCAGGCGTTAAAATCAGAAATTTCATTGGAGAAAATGAAAATATTAAAGTAGTGGATGAGAAGGGTCCTTTTCAGGTAATCGAATATGAAAGAGATTTGAGTGTCACTCCTAGTGAGGCTATGGTAAGCTATTTTTCAAGCAAAATGAATGTAAGGCCTAGGCAGTTGGTAGTTGACCTGAAAAAAACCGAGGGGATTTACCTTCAGGCAGGAGCTATGCAATGGATGAGTGGATCTAACAAACTTTCATCAGGTATTAAGGGAATAGGTGATTTTGGAAAGAAATTTTTAAAATCCTCAGTAACAGGGGAAACAACCGTTAAACCTGAATATAGCGGTGACGGATATCTTGTTACTGAACAGACCTACAAGCATCTTATACTTTTGGATTTACAAGAATGGGGCAATAATATAATGCTTGATGACGGTTTATTTTTGGCTGCTGAAAAGTCTGTTGAATTGTCTGTTAAAAGAAGAACAAATCTATCCAGTGCAATTGCAGCATCAGAAGGACTGTTCAATACAGTATTGCATGGAAACGGATACATTTGTCTTGAATCAAGAATTCCATATAAGGAACTTATAATTATTGAATTGGAAAATGACACTGTTTCAATCGATGGGCCAATGGCTATTGCATGGACAGGTACTCTGGAACTGACTGTTGAAAAATCAGGAAAATCATTTATGGGTTCTGCCGTATCAGGTGAAGGTTTGGTTAATGTTTACAGAGGAACAGGTAAAATATTGATGGCACCTCTTACTGGAAAACTTAAATTGAGGGATTTGCCAAAATCAGATAAATAATGGGAGCATAACATGTTCAGGGATATGAGGAGAAAAAACAGACAGCTTTCCACTGATGAATGTATTGAGATATTGGAAAATGAGCCTCGTGGCGTCCTTGCAGTATTAGGGGATTATGACTATCCTTATACAGTTCCGATGAGTCACGTTTATGTTGACGGTAAAATATACTTTCACGGAGCAAAAACAGGCCATAAAAATGATGCAATCAAAAAATATGATAAAGTTTCATATTGCGTTATTGACAAAGGAGTTAAGGCATCTGATTCATGGTGGTACACATTTAAAAGTGTGGTTGCATTTGGAAGAATCAAAACATTGACTGACAGGGACGAAAAGATTGATAAGCTGACTCATTTGGGAGATAAGTTCTTTCCAACTCATGAGGAAACAGTTGATGAGATTGAGAGGCTTTTGGATAAAACAGAAGTCTTTGAAATAACAATCGATCATTTGTCAGGAAAACTGGTTGAGGAAAAATAGGTGATTTAATGGATTATGTTGGTGAAGCAGTTGAATTATTCAACGGAAAATATTTGTGCTCACAGGCAGTATTTGCAGCCTTTGCTGAGGAATTGGGTCTTGAAAAGAAGCAGGCATTGAAAATCGGAGCATGCTTTGGAAGTGGAATGCGCAAAGGTGAAGTCTGCGGTGCATGCAGCGGAGCGCTGATGGCTTTGGGATTAAAATTTGGTGACTATAAACCAAAGGCTGATGAAGTCTGTGACAGGTTTTTGGATGAATTTAAAACCGAAAACGGTTCATATATCTGTAATGATTTGCTTGGATGTGACATTTCAACCAAAGAGGGAATAGAATATGCGGTTGAAAACAACCTGTTTAAGGAATTCTGTCCTAAAATGGTTGAATCAGCAGCAAAAATTACAGAAAAGATAATTTTTGAATAGATAACATGATTGGAAACAATTGGGATAAAGCACTAAAAGAGGAATTTGAAAAGCAATTTTTCAGGGATATCCTGGAATTTGTTAATGAAGAATATGCTCAAAAGACAGTATATCCTCCATATGATGACATTTTCAATGCATTTAAATTCACTGACATCGATGATGTTAAGGTTGTAATTTTAGGCCAAGACCCCTATCACGAGGAAGGCCAGGCACATGGGCTTGCCTTTTCAACACCTGAAGGAAGACCAATACCAAGATCTCTTAAAAACATCTTTAAGGAAATAAATGCAGAATATGGTTATCCTATTCCGGATTCTGGTTGTCTTGAAGGATGGGCAAAACAGGGTGTGTTTCTCTTAAATACTGTTTTGACTGTTGAAGCGGGAAATGCCAACTCCCACAGCAAATGCGGATGGCAGACATTTACTGATAATGTAATTAAAATATTAAATGAACTTGAACAGCCAATAGTATTTCTTCTTTGGGGAAAGCAGGCTGAAAAGAAAAAGGAGTTTTTAGACAATCCAAATCATCTGGTTCTGGTTACATCTCACCCGTCACCCTTTTCTGCAAGAAGGGGATTTTTGGGTTCTAATCACTTTAAACTGGCCAATGAATTTTTAAAAGAAAACAATAAAAAAGAGATTGATTGGAGAGTATAGTTAATATATACCTCCAAAACTGTATCCATATGGTCCGAATGAATAGAATCTATATGAATCTTTGCTAGTTGGATAATCAAATCTTTGAGATTCGATTGCATCAACAATCTTGTAGTTTTGATATTCATCATTTAATATTGAATAAAATTCCTCATGAGAATATTTTGATTTTGAACAGCTTTTCACGACTGCTTTAATTGTTGGAGTTATGTTATGTCCTATCCAGTTGATATAGTAGAATTCCTCATCTGATGAAAACCACAATATTGAATTGTTGGTCTTATCGTGTCTGTCATAATATGTGAAGTGAACTGCATCATGGCCTGCAACCTTTACCTTCTTTTCAGGATATTTTTCAATGAAATAACCATATAGGCTCATTATATTTGGGTTAACATATCTGATTGTAAAAACATCTATATCTTCGTCAAACTCATACATGTCAAAGTCGCTGCTGTATGGATTTTCATATTGGGGCGGAATAACAAATTCATCATATCCGACAGTTGCCTTTGACCAGTCAGATGTGTCAATTGCACTTACACAATTAATTAAAACGAATAAGACTAAAAGAAATATCATTATCTTTTTAATCATGTTTTCACCGTCATTTTACGATTTCATAATCTGTTTTTCTGTTGTCTCTCATTCTTGAATCCATATCCACCAAGTCATAAACAAGAGGATTTCTAATGAGCATTGCCCATATTTCATATGTCACTTTAACGAATTCATCGTTGAGTTTAATGTGGTCATGGACAATGGGACATTTGTATGGAAATTCACTTTCATCAAATATCAGATGAAATTCACCTTTTTTATCAAGGTGCGGTATCAATGGAAATGTTCTGCACTGAATCGGTCTAATTGACCTGTCACACTTTGGCGGATTAATGCATTTAACCAGATATATCTGACCTTTCCAGGAATGAGGATATTTGATTTCGGATGAATCCATATAATACAGTTCGAATTCATCACTGTCCTCATACATCAGTTCCTCGCCGGGAAGCAAATATAGTGCCAGTTCCTCATTTCTGTAGTCTTCAGCATCATATACGCAGCATACTTCACCGCAAAGCTTCCCGCAGTCAAAGTCAACCGGTGTGACCTTATCAAGGCGTTTGTATATTTTTTCAATTGATTTTTTCATTTCACTTGCAGAAATTTCCATAATTATACTTTAATTCAAGAGTATTAAAAATTAATGTTAATCAAAATTAGTCAATATGTTCTCGGCAATCTACATTACTCACAATTAAAAATAAATTCTTTATGTAATATTCTTCTAAATAACAATGATAAAAAATAAAAATTATGGTTGATGGTTAAAGTTTAAATTTAATTTAGTCTACTTTTAATATGCTTGCATCCAAATCAGTTGGGTCTGTCAGTATTGAACTTGTCGCTTGAACGGACACCAACAAGTGATGCAAACACTGCCAGGATACATGCCGCTGTACATATTCCGCATATTATCTGAGATGCACTAACAATCATGCCTGCATATTGGGTTGCAAGAGGCAATGTGCCCATTATCCAAGCAAATACCAATGTGGAAAGGCCTAAACTCATGGTCTGGCCGATTGTTCTCATGGTTGCCTGAGATGCAGATGCAGTTGGAGCGTCTTTCGGCGGAACTGAACTCATGATTGCGTTCATGTTCGGACTTGAGAAAAGTCCCATTCCAATACCCTGCAGAATCATAGCTATTACTACAATATACAATGGAGTATCGCCAGTCAGGAATGTTAAAATGGCAAGTGCAACAGCTGCAATACCAATACCTAGGGCTGCAAGCTTTTGCGGATGTATTCTATCTGAAAGCTTACCTGAATTTGGAGCCATTACTGCCATAATGATTGGTGTAATAATCAATATCATACCGGACATCTGTGCATCCCAGCCTCTGACGTATTGGAAATGATAATTGAGGATTGTTGTTACAACCATAACGGCAATATAACTGCACAATGCGGCAATATTTGAAGATGTGAACTTCTTGTTTTTAAATAGGTTCATGTTGAATACTGGTGAAGTCTGTCTTAGCTCATAGGCGCCGAATATTACAAGCATCACTAATCCGAAAATGGTCAATATCAAACCTGTTGTATTTGTTAATGTTGTAAATCCGTAAACAAATGCAAGTATTCCAATTGCATAGATGATTGAACCTACCTTGTCGATTTTGTCATTTTCATATGTTTTCCACTCGTGAGGTATCTTTACAATCATCAGTATGATACATAAAACCAGGAATGGAATTACAAAGTAAAACATTGATCTCCAACCGAGATTGTGAACTAAAAATCCGCAGATTACTGGTGAAAGAGATGTTGCAAGATAAACTCCTGTTACTGTAAAGCCTAATGCTTTTCCTCTGTTTTGTGGTTTTACTGCCTGAACAACCATTGCCATTGCAGATACGTTTAAAAATGCCATTCCGGCACCCTGCAATACTCTAAAAACTAAAAATGTTTCTGTTGAAAATGCAAGACATGCGCCGATTGAGCCTATTAAAAATACTAAAACACCTGCAAGCAGTGACTTTTTAACTCCGAATTTTCCTGAAATCTGTCCTGCCGGAACTGTACAGACAGCTACAACAAGAAAGAGTATTGTCGGAACCCAATTTTGTATGACGTTGTTCATTGCAAAGTCCTGTGCAATTGCAGGAACTCCAATGATTATACCATTTGATAAGAACACCGCAAAAAAGGATGTTATAAATGATACTAATATTACGCTTGTTTCTAAATCTAATTTCATATTATCCCTCTTTTAATTATCTTTGTGTATTGAATGAATCTTTAGAGCGTATTCCCACTAATGAAGCGAAAATCGCAACGATACATATAATTGTACAGATTATACAAATTAATTGTGAAGACTGAACTATCATATCACCATATGCTGATGAAAGCTTTAAACTGCCCATTATCCATGCAAATATGAGTGTCAGAAGACCCAAACTCATTGTCTGACCGATTGTCCTCATTGCTGATTGGGCTGCAGATGCGTTTGGGGTTTCGTTTGTAGGAACTGAACTCATTATAGCATTCGTATTTGGAGTTGTAAACAGTCCCATTCCAATTCCCTGAAGAATCATCGCTATGACAATAAGATATAACGGAGTATTTGCATCCAGGAATATCATTATAATGAGAGTTACTGTTGCAATGGCCATTCCAATCGCAGCCAATTTTTGAGGATGTATCCTGTCTGATAGTTTTCCGGAGTTGGGAGATATGATGGCCATTAATATTGGTGTTATGATTAGCATAAGACCTGACATCTGTGCATTCCATCCTCTGACATACTGGAAATGGTAGTTTAGGATTGTTGTTATAGATGCAATTGCAAGATAGCTGCATAAAGCGGCAATGTTTGATGATGTGAATTTCATGTTCTTAAACAGATTCATGTTGAATGCAGGACTTTTTGCGTTTAGTTCGTAATATCCGAATACAATTAGCAAAATCAGTCCTATTATAGTGCAGATGATTCCTATGGTATTCATCAGGTTTGTAAAGCCATAAATGAATAACAGAATGCCTATACCATATAGGAGATATCCCATAGCATCAATCTTGTTTTCCTCATAGGTTTTCCACTCTCCAGGTATTTTTAATATCATCAATGCCAGACACAAGACTAAAAATGGAAGTACAAAGTAAAACATTGACCTCCAGCCAAGATTATAAACCAGAAATCCGCATAGTACTGGAGACAGTGATCCTGCAAGATAAATTCCTGTTACTGTAAAGCCTAATGCTTTTCCTCTGTTTTGTGGTTTTACTGCCTGAACCACCATTGCCATTGCAGACACGTTTAAAAATGCAATTCCTATTCCCTGCATCAATCTGAAAAGTAGGAATGTTTCTGTTGAAAAGGAAAGGCATGCTCCAACAGATGCAAATATAAAAATTACAACACCTGCTATAAGTGACTTCTTAACGCCGTATTTGCCGGATAGCTGTCCTGCCGGAAGCGTAAACACTGCCACGACTAGCATTGCAATTGTTGGAATCCAGTTTTGGATTACATTGTTCATTTGAAATTCACTGGCTATTGAAGGGACTCCCAATATGATGCCTGCTGATAAAAACACAGCAAAAAATGAGGTTATAAACGATACGAACACGACATATGTTTCGGTATTTAATTTCATATTATCACTCAATAAGTTCCATTCCCTTAATTGCAATTTCTTTAAGTCTTTGTCTTAATTCTTCATCACTTTCATCTATTCCGACTTCCGTTTCCCAGTCAAGTGAAATCTGTCTGATTTTGGGAACAATTTCACTTCCCTTTTCGGTTGTATTCAACATGTATTTTCGTCTGTTTTCGGGATTGGTCTGCCTTTTAATCAATTTATCGTCTTCAAGCTTTTTTAGGACTTTGGCAACGTTTCCCTTGCTTTGACCGAACATGTTTACCAGATCTTCCTGTGAACAGTTTGGATTGTCATAAATGAACATGATATAACGTACATCATGGCCCAGATTCATCGCATTAATCCTTGATTTCATGTATTTCTGCTGGTTTAATGATATGTTGTGAATCCATGCTATGAAGGGGGAATTTTCCATTATTCCTTGATGACTTTCATTTGTAATAATATCACCTGATTTTTAATATGTCTTTAAGATAATATAAATGTTTCTTTTGAAACAGTTAAAAATGAAACTATTTTGATAGAAATATTTTACAATAACGATAGTTAAAAATATTGTCATGAAAACAAACCCGAAAATACTTCTCTATATTTTGGCTTTTTCAACACTTGCAATTAACACACCATTAAGCATTGTTGGAATCATATCACAGATATCAGAGTATTTCAACACAAGCATTGCTATTACAGGACTATATGTAAGTTCATTTACCTTTGCAATTGCTGTTTGCGGGTTATTCATTCCAGTTCTGTTTTCCAGATTCGAGAGAAAAAAGACATTCATATTCATTTTAAGTATCTTTGCAGTGTCAAATTTTGTTATAATTTTTACAAAATCATTTGTTGTGGCCTTTATATTCAGGGTATTGTCAGCAGTTTTCTATCCAGCATTCATTTCAATTGCTCTAACTGTTTGTGAGCAGATTGCACCTGAAGGCGAAAAGCAGGACTACATTACAAAGATTCTTTTGGGAATTTCAATAGGAAGCATTGTTGGCCTTCCGATTACAACATGGCTTGGAACAACATTTTCTTACCAAATGGCAATGGCCTGGATTTTTGTCATAAACGTAATATCATTGATATTGATAGTTCTGTTTGTTCCGCACATCGAAGGTGAATCTAAAGGTTATGAAAAGCCAATAGGCGAAATCTTAAACAAGAACTTTATTCTCGCATCAGTTGCAATAATCATGATGCCTATAGGCGCAAGCATTGTATACAATTACATGCCATACTTCCTGCAGACAGTAGCACACGTCTACACATATAATTTGAGCATTTTATTATTCATTTATGGGTTAATTTCAATAAGTGGAACATGGTTAGGTGGAAAGCTAATAGAAAAAAGGGACAAATTGACATTGCTTGTATTCCAGCTAGTCTGCATGTCAGTTTTTGTAATGCAGTATCTTTCAGCTGACTATCTGATTCCAACAGTAATCTTCTTTTTGATTTTTGGAGTATTGGATGGTATGGGATATAATCTGATACAGTATATTGAATCATCTGTAATTCCGGATACTCCTGAACTTGCAAATGGAGTATTTTTAAGTATACTAAACGGTGGAATAGCATTGGGAATAGCTATCGGCGGATTCATGGTTGACGGTTTAGGCGTAATGTCAATATTTATAGGTGGAATATTGTTCTTAATTCTAGCATTTGTAATGCTTTACTATGTAATTCGCATTCGAAAAATTAATCTCAAATATTCAAGTTAAAAAAAGAAAAAAGTGATGTTATCTGTCTGCTAAAGTCCAATAACATCTTTTAGGTGAAACAATTGTTTCATCTTTTTTAAGTTCCTTCATGATTTTGTCTACTTCCTTTTTTTCAACGCCTGAAAGTTCACTGACTTTTTTGGCGTTTAAAGGTTCTTCTGAGTTTTTGAATGTGTCTATTACTTTTTGTTTGTCATCCATAGTAATCACTGTTAAAATATTGTCTTTAATACAATAAGAATTTTTTCAACAGTAAATTATATAAGAATTTAATGTGTAAACAATAGTAGAGGTGATTTTTTAATGAATAGGAAATTAATAATTGCAATCATAATTGTTTTGATTATTGCAGTTGTTGGTGTTTTCGCATTAACACAGGGTGCTGTTAAGGCAGATACACAAATCAATTTCTTAAGCGAAACTACCTTAAAAAACGGCGATCAGGTTCAGTTTGTCTTAACCGACAGCCAGGGTAATGCAATTGCAAACGCAGAAGTAACTATTGCCTATGAAAGCAATGGTGAAATTCAAAATTATACTATTATTACTGATAGCGAAGGTAAAGGAGGTTTATTATT
The DNA here is from genome assembly GCA_017459665.1 of Methanobrevibacter sp. Taxonomy (GTDB): domain Archaea; phylum Methanobacteriota; class Methanobacteria; order Methanobacteriales; family Methanobacteriaceae; genus Methanocatella. The sequence continues at coordinate 42,281 of JAFUCN010000017.1, forward strand.
ATCCGATGAACCTTCAGGTGAACATAAGATATCAGTGAACTTTAACGGTAACGACCAATACAACGGATGTTCAGCTGAAATGACATTTGCCATTGAAGACGGCACTTCAGATGCAGCTTCTGATTCTTCAAGTGATTCTACAGCAGGAACTTCCACATCCAGTGATTCATCTTCAAGTTCTGATTCAAGTTCAGATAGTAGTGATGATAATGTCATTCACGGCGGACAGAACGATGGACTGTCTAAAGATGATTTGGTAACTGATCCGGATAAAATAGCACAGGACTTTGATTAGGGATTTATTTTCTTTTCTTTATTTTTTTGATTCATATGTATAAAAGATTAATTGTTTTTATTTTAATAGGTTTTCTAGCTGTTTCAGCTGTCAGTGCTGCAGATGAAGCTGTCGGAAGTTTCAGCGAACTTCAGGATATTATTGACAATGCTTCAGAAGGTTCTGTCATTAACCTTACAAAGGATTATGTCAATGATATGGGCCGTGAAATTAACATAGAAAAAGTATTAACAATTAATGGTAATAATCATGTTTTGGATGGAAAATCCAAATCTGGAATTTTTAATATATACTCACCAGTCATATTAAACGGCATTACATTTGTAAATGGTAAATCATCAATGGGTGGGGCTGTTTTTCAAAACAATGGTGGTGAGATTAACAATTGTATATTTAAAAACAACAAAGCCGAATATGGTGGAGCTGTCTATCAGGTGGACGGTAAGATTTCAAACTGTGAGTTTAGAAAGAACACTGCCCAAAGTGATGGTGGTGCGGTCTATCAGATGAACGGTAAGATTACTGATTCAAAATTCACATCAAATGGTGCCAAAATTGATGGTGGTGCTGTCTATCAAGAAAACGGTGATATATCCTCATCTGAATTTAAGAATAATCATGTAGATATTCAAGGAGGTGCTGTCAGCCAGAAAAACAGTAAGATATCAGATTCTGTTTTTAGAGGTAATGTGGCTAAAACGTCAGGCGGAGCGGTCTATCAGGAAAACAGTGTTGTTTCAGACAGTGTTTTTACCAATAACAAGGTCGATTATAAAAACGATGGACTGACATATTGGGGCGGTGCCGTTGACCAAAAGGACAGTGTAATACGTGATTCAACATTCATATCCAATTCAGCCATGTATGGTGGTGCTGTAAGCTCATACTTGGGAAACAAGATTTACAATTCAACCTTCATAGCCAATAAGGGTATTGACGGCGGAGCGGTATTTCAACTTGAAAGCAGCATTTATGATTCCACTTTTTTAAATAATCATGCTAATCGTGGTGGAGCAGTCTATCAGGTTGAAAGTGGCGTTTATTCATCAACATTTACTGAAAATTCCGCTAATGAAGGCGGTGCTATCGAGCAGTATTCAAGTACCACTGAAGACTCATCATTTACAAACAACACTGCCAAATACGGTGGTGCAATTTATACTGAGGATAGTGAGATTATCAACTGCACTTTCACAGGCAATCATGCTAATCACGGTGATGATATATATCCTGGTGGTGAAAATGGTTCTGAATATGAAATAAACACACAAAATCAGAGCGGTAATCCGATTTTGCTGTTGTTATTGTCATTGGTTGTTCCTGTTTTTTATAGGAAATTAAATTAATTATCTTTTTCTTCTATTTCTTTTAATTTTTCTTTTATGTTGTCAATTCCTATAATCATATTAATCCTCCAGTTTTTTTTAATTAATATTATGTTTATTTTAATGATATTTAAATATTTAGGCATACCTAAATTTTTTAAAAATCTAAAAAATAATAAAATTAGAGATGAGAAACAATCAAATCAAAGAGTTCCTTGGTTTTGTCGGTTGCAGTCCTCTCTGAAATATCTTCTGGTATTTCATAAACAAATGTAGGATAGCCTGCCTGAGCTATAGGTTTTGATACCAAAACGGCAGAAGTGGATTTATAAGTTTCATTGCCTGTAACCGGATAATAGTTGAAATCGGTTGTATTATTGATTTGACCGGCAATATTGACTGACACATCATCCATTTCAGGTGTTGCCAGATAGAATCCCTGTCCGTAGGATGCAATATGTGAATGGCTAATGATTACTGCATCGGCATCTGAAGATGTAACATGAGGATTTATAAAGTCATGAACAAGACTTTCACCGTTTGCACGGCCAATGCTGTAGTCATCAGGATGATCTGTTACAGTAACCTTATAATTGATAATCTTCACGTTATCGTTGCCGTATTCCTTTGCAGCTTCTATTTCAGGCTCGATTGACAATGTTTCCCTTGGATGGATGCCTGTTATGAGTGCAATGGCAACTGGTGCACTTTCATTTCCAGAAATGCCAACTTCAACACTTCCTATGTCTGTATCTGCAAGGGTAGTGTATGAAATTTCATTGTAATTGTAATTTTGCATAAAGGCAATGCCTCCAACGACTAAAAGAAGAGCAATAATAAGAATAATTTTAGTGGCTTTTTTCACTTTATCACCTTATTAATTAATATTGGGTTAAAAATATATATTCTTTTTAACAAAATTTTAACTAATTATTCAAATGAGGATTATTCATGGATTACGATGTTATTTATATTGGAAGCGGAAACGCATCATGGCAAGGTGGCCGATTTTTAAGAAAGGCAGGACTGAAAGTATTGATTATCGAAGAAGGCTTGTATGGTGGAGCATGTGCTAACAGAGGATGCAACACAAAAGCTATTCTTGACGGACCATATGAAGTAAAGGCACTTACACAAAACTATGAAGGAATTGGAAAGGTAGGCGAGTTTGACGTTGACTGGAAAGAGCTAGTCCAACATAAAAGAAAAAGAATTGCAGGAATGTCTCTGTTTTTAGATGGCAAGTTCGATGAATATGACCTTGACGTGGCACACGGAAAAGGAGTAATCGTTGATGAACATACAGTACAGGTAGGGGATAAAAAGTTCACAACAGATAAAATCGTAATCACTACAGGTCTAAAGCCAGTAATACCAGACATTCCAGGTAAGGAATACCTTCATGACAGCAATGACTTTTTGGATATTGACGAGCTTCCAAAACATGCAATCATTATTGGAGCAGGTTTTGTCGGAATGGAAGTCGCATCAATCCTTGCTGAAGCTGGCCTTGAAGCAGATGTGATGATAAGAGGCAATATGGCATTGAAATACTTCCACCAGCCTTACGTTCAAAGGGTAATCAGGATTCTTGAAGACAAAAACATTCGATTCCACTTCAACGAGGAGGTCAGTGAAGTCATAAGCAATGTTGAAATTGATGATCCGGAAGCTAAAGTAAACAATGCCGTTCAGGGTATCAATGCAAATGAGGATTTAAGGGATCCTGATGCAAAACGTGAAAATAAAGCCTATGAAGACGGATTTACAGTTAACTTCAAAAGCGGATTGAGCCTAACCGGAGACTATGTTGTTGCTGCAATGGGAAGAACTGCAAACGTTGAAGATATAGGGCTTGAAAACGTTGGCTTGACTTACACAAGAAACGGAATTAAGGTAAACGGACACCTGCAGACCGATGTGCCAAACATTTATGCTGCAGGAGATGTTGCAGATACAGGAATTGCAAAGCTTGTAACCGTAGCGATACATCAGTCAAAATACCTTGCAAAGGAACTTTTGGGCGAAGCCGATGAGATAACATATCCTGCCGTTCCAGCCGTTGCTTACACAATTCCAAGAATAGCTACAGTTGGTGTGCCTGCTTATGTGGCTTTGAAAAGTGACGATTATGAAGTTCACACAATAACATACGGCAATGCATACTCAGCAGTGCTTAAAAACGACAGAACTGCAGAGGCAAAAGTGATTGTTGATAAAGATCTGCAGATTGTAGGTGCCGAGATTTATGCGCCTGACGCTGAAAATGTAGCAAACATGTTTGCATTCATCATAAACAAAAAGATAACTCTTGAAGAGCTGGATTACATGATTTACACATTCCCTTCAAGCAGTGCAGTATGCCTCTACAAGCTACACAACATACATTACAAATTCTAGGTGATTAGATGGGTGAAAACGAGATTACTTACGACGACATTCTTGAATATGAATCATTGTTTTCACTTGCACCATCTTTTCTTTTAGAAAGCTTTGCAAAAAGGGAATCGAACCTTGTCTTAAAGTTCAAATCAACAATCCAGTCATATATGAATAATCTGGATAATGAGCAAAAAGGAAAACTGGACATTATTCTAGACAGCGACATTAGCCAACTGCAGAGTCTGATGCAGGAGGCCTACCAAAAGACAAATAAAAAACAGTTCAGGATTCTGGCCAATCCAAGATATAAGCACTTCATTGATGTGAACCTTGATGAAATAAGAAAGATGCTTTAAATTATTTTTTATGCATACTAAATTTTACAAAAATCTTTATAAGCATTCCTTTAGATAAATATTAAAGTAGTTTTTGATTATAATTTATAGATTGAGGTAATTTATTTTGAACAAAAAAATAATATTGTCAGTATTTTTTGTATTGCTATTGTTTTTATCAGCAAGTGCGATTCATGCAAGTGATGACAACACAACCGAGTTAAATGATGCTGATAATATTCTAATCGATGAAAACCAGATTCCTGCAGATACAGGTAATGTTAAAAACCAAACGGAACTAACACCCCAGTCTACCAATTCATACGGATATTATAATCTGATTTTAAAGGATTCAAACTCAAACGCCACACTAAAAAACAAGACCATAAAATTCACATTAAACAACGTCAACTACACTGCCACAACAAATAGTAACGGTGTTGCAAGTGTCAATTTAAACGTAAAACCTGGAAATTATCTCGTATCAGCATATTTTAATGGTGACAGTGAATATGGAAGCGTCAACCAGACATCTTCAGTTAAAGTGCTTGCAACAATTAAAGCCAGTGACATTTCAAAATACTACAAAGGAAGTGAAAAGTACACTGCAACATTTTATGACTATAGGGGAAATGTTCTGGCAAATAGACAGGTTAGCATAACAGTCAACGGAAAAACATATTCCAAAAAGACAAATTCCAAAGGTTCTGTGTCTTTAGCTGTTGATTTGAAACCCGGAACATATAAGGTTACAACAACTAATCCTTCAACCGGCTATAAGCTGACAACCACATTTAAAATCCTCTCAACAATCCAGGCATCAAACCTCAAGAAGGTTGCCGGAGACAGCAAGAAATTCAGCGCCAAATTCTTTAAAAGCAATGGAAAGCCTTTGGCAAAACAGTATGTCAAGCTTAAAATCAACAGTAAAGTCTATAAAGTCAAGACAAATTCAAAAGGTGAAATTAATTTCTCACTTAAAAGCTTTAAAAAAGGAACTTATAAGGTAATATGCTACAATAAGGACTCTTTGACAAAAACCAATAAGATTTACATTTATTCTATTGCAACCACTAAATTATCAACCAGTTTTTACAATTTCCTAAAAGACGATGAAAAGGTAATCAAAGTAGGACTTACAACCAATCTGGATGATGACTCAAACGTTGGCAAAATTATCAAAATAAAAATCAACGGCAAAACATATTCCAAAAAAACAGACTCTGATGGTTTTGCTTACCTTAACGTATCCAATTTCAATAAGGGACTTTACTCTGTTGAATACAGCTATGCAGGAAACAAGTATTTCAAGGCAGCAAAAGCAACAAATCTTGTAACAATACTTAATGGTACAATTCCAAAGCTCACAGTTAAAAGCACAACCAGTTTTGGTTACGGTGCCGGAACATTATTCAAGGTAAAGCTAACTGCAGATAATGTCCCATTAGCCAAAAGGACAATGACATTTTCAGTTGACGGAAAGACATATACTGCAAAAACAGACAACAATGGAATTGCATCAATACCAATTGACCTTAAAATCGGAAGCTATACAATATCATACAAGACAAACACCCAATACAAGGTAAATGGAACTTCAGGGTCATGTGAGATATCTGTATTTAAGAGAAACTCAACTAAACTGATCTGGAAATGCGGAACTTCCTATAAAGATTCACTTCAGACATTTAAGATTCTCCTGACAGATACAAATGGAAATCCAATAGAAAATCAGGAAATAGAATTAACAATTGACGGTGAAACCTATAGCGAAGAAACCGATTCTGATGGATATGCAACAATTGAGACTAGCGTTGCACTTGGAAAATACAAGGTATCAGTGAAATTTAAAGGAAACAACAATTTCATTGCAAGTTCCACATCCAAATCAATTAATGTGGCACTTTCTCTGTTTAAAAATGGAATCAACGAAAAGACAAGCAGTTCATATTCAAGTTACTACCTCAAATCATCAAATAACTGTTATGTAAATAATGCAAAGGTTAAAGCATTGGTTAAGAAACTAACTAAAGGATTAAAAAATAATGTTGATAAGGCAAAAGCCATCTACAATTATGTACGGGACAATGTAGGTTATCAGTTCTATTATAACTCCAAAAAAGGCTCAACATCTACATTAACTGCCAAAAAGGGGAATTGTGCTGACCAGGCGCATCTGCTTGTTGCAATGTATAGGGCAGCAGGCTTTAAAGCAAGATATGTTCATGGAACAGCCACATTTGGTAGCGGAAGATACGGACATGTATGGACTCAGGTTAAGGTTGGAAACACCTGGATTTGCGCAGATCCGACAAGCTACAGAAATTCACTTGGAAAAGTAGCAAACTGGAATACCAATACATATAAGGTACACAGTAAATATATTAGCCTTCCGTTTTAGCTAAATCACTTCAAAACCTAGTAATTTAATATTGTTTGATATCAGTTCAGGATTATCATCTATATCATCGGATAATCTTGTAGTAATATACTTTTTATTGTCATCGGCAAAAACAGTAGCCATTGTAAGCTCATCACTATCCATCAGGACACCTGCAAGGAAGTTTGCACCACTAGAAATACCAATACCCAATCCAAACTCTTTAGCAATTCTTTTTGACATGTTGATTGCATCACAGTCATGAATCAGAACAATATCGTCAATTAAACTTTCATCAACGATTCCAGGAATAAAATCATCACCTATTCCTTCAATGAGATGTGAACCTTCCTCCATTCCCATCTTAAGGATTGATAATGTTGACGGTTCAAGTGCAAATATCTTTGATGATGCATCATTGTCCTTTAATCTTTTTCCTATTCCCATCAGTGTTCCGCCGGTTCCGATACCGGATATGAAAGCGTTAACGTCAGGAACGGCATCAAGGATTTCCTTGCCTGTTGTGTTGTACTGAGCTTCAATGTTTAATGGATTATCAAATTGGAGTGGTCTGAATGCATCGTTTTTTATGGCAAACTCTTCTGCAAGTTCAAGTGCCTTTTTAAATCCACCTTCCTCTTTTGATACAAGGTGAACGTGAGCGCCATACATCTCAATCAGGTTTCTTCTCTCCAAAGACACCCAATCAGGCATGAATATATGAACGTCATGGCCGAAAAGTGCTCCGATTGCTGAAAATGAAATGCCAGTATTGCCGCTTGTAACCTCTACAATGGCCTGCCCGTCTTTTAAATCACCATTTTCTTTTGCTTTTTGAATGATATACAGTGCAATTCTGTCTTTAATGCTGCCAGAATAGTTGTAATATTCAAGCTTGGCGTAGATACTGCCTATTTTATCTTCATATTCATAGTCAATCTTTATCATTGGTGTATTACCAACTAACTTTTCGATATTCATAGCATTCCATCCAATTCAATGATATAACATTATTAT
>JAFUCN010000018.1 GCA_017459665.1 Methanobrevibacter sp.
GAATAATTTATAGAAAATTAAAAAAATAGGATAAAGCATGACAATACAAATAACTTCTTTATTAAAAGAAAAAGCAATAACTGCAAGTGATAGTGCTGTTACCATAAATAAGACCAAAACATGGTATGGTGCTAAAAAAACATTTAAATTAAGTGAAAATCCTCCAATAAATATAATGATTAATGGGTCACCAACATTAAATAATTTCCCAGTACAAATATTAATTCAAGAATTTGAAAAAATGGATAAAAGCGATGATATTGAAAAAATTGTTGAAGAATTTTTAGATTACATTGGAAAGACAGTTCCTAAAACAAACATGAAAAATTTTTTAAATCAAAAAATCAACGAATATTCTATGATTTATGGTAATTTAGCTAAAGAAAATTATCAAAGATTTATTGATTTATGTTCTGGATTTGACATTGAAATACCAAAATTCATCAACAATGAATTTGATTATAAATTCAAAAAACTAATTAAATCAACACATTCACAGGATTTAAAAGAAAAAATGATTCAAGCACACAAAAAAGCCTTTTGTCAATATTTAATTACCGAAAGCACAGGAATTGTAATAACTGGAATAAGTAAAAATCATCATTTTCCCTCATGCATTTCATTTAATATGATTCTAAATAATAATGGGATTATAGAAATAATGAACAAAAATTGCATTATAAATTGTAATTAAACAAAATTGGAACTATTCGACAAAATGATGTAATTGAATCCTATTTAACAGGTATCGATGAAAATTTTGAAAGTAAACTTCTTTATTTAATTGAAACCATATTTCAACCAGATGCCTATAAAATGGATAAATTAAAATCTGAAATAGAAAATATAAAAAGAATTAATAAAAGAAATATGCTTAGCAAACTTGATACAATGCCGGAAAACGATTTATGCTCCATGATAGAAACTTTGATTAAATCAACAGAAATAAAAAGAAAATTAAATTCAGATGTTGATAATGTAGGTGGTCCGATTAACATTGAAAAAATTTCAAAAAGTGGCATAGACAAAAAAATATAATATTAAATTAAAACAATTAAAAAATAGGTGAGAGAATGTATCTAATACCCTTTGGCAGAAACCACATAAGTTTTACTATTGAACCTGAAAAAGACAAAACTGCACAACACCAAGCAAAAAAGTGGCTTGAAGAACAACAAGATTGGTGGGAACACTTAAGAAAATTAAAAACTGAAATAGACAATCACGATTGATTGATTGATTATTTCTTTACAAATACTTTACTTTAATATCCTTGTGAGGGATTGTTCTTCTAAATCTCCTTTTAGGATATCCAATTATAAAAGCAGAATACATATGCTTATCATGATTAATCTCTGGGAAAAATTCCATTAGTTTTTCATGATTCAACTCATCAGCTTTTAGAATAAACAATGAATAGAATCCTCCTAAACTCAAAGAATAAGCCAGCAATTCCATGCGAGTGTTTGCTATAACTGCACTTGTTTTATCGGTTGAAAATGTTAAAATAAGTTGTTTTCCTTCCCAAAGCAAAGGATGGAATTTTTTTGTAGTTTTATCTTTTAAATAATCTCCGAATTCCTTAATTCTGAAAAATTCATCTTCTTTTACTTTGATTATATCATAAACAAGACTCATGAATTCATCTAGCTTTTCATCCAAAACAACGAATTCAACATCCTGTTCGTTTTGAGCAGACGGAGAATAATATGCTCCCTCAAAAATCTTATCAAAAGTTTCCTTATCTATTTTTTTATTTCTAAACCATCGTATGGATCTTCTCTGTTTTAAAAATTGAAGCAAATCATCATATTCGACTGGAATGTCGCGAGGATTATAGTCTACAATCCTATCTTCAAGCCCCTCGTATGATTTAAGGGTAATGGCACCTTCCTTACAGATTGCCATGCAATGCCCGCATTCAAAGCAGTTGCTGCCTGTTTCAACAGCAAAATCCTCAACTATTATATTATCACGAATGCAAACCTGCATACACAGTTTGCATGCAGTACACAGTTCTTCATCAATTTTTAACTTGTATTCCATCCTGAATAACCTTTAAAATATTGTCATTATCGCTTAAAATGCTAACGTCGTCTAAAGGATTTGAATTAACCAAAATCAAATCAGCAATGTAGTTTTCTTTAACTAAACCTAGGTTGTCAAATCCTAAAAATTCAGCTGCCTTGACTGTACCACTGGCTATTGCTTCATTTTCACTCATTCCTATGTCAGTTAGATGAACCAGTTCTTCCAGGTTATGACCATGAGGAATGACACCACTATCTGTTCCCATCAACAGATTGACACCTTCAGAATATGCAACAGAGATGTTTTCCTTGTGAACCTTGACTATTTCTTTTAATTTTGCTGTTTTTTCAGCTGCATAATTGTCCCAGGCCGGAAAACCGTTTTTATATAGGAACTGATGAACAAGAAGTGTTGGAGTTAAGCTGACATTCTTTTCAGCCATCTTTTGTGCTGTCTTTTTATCGATGAATGTTCCGTGTTCAATTGATGAAAATCCCGCATCAATGCAATTGTTCATGCCTTTCAGGCTGTGGCAATGGGCTGAAACCTTCATCTCATTGGCATCTGCTTCTTTTACAATGGTTTTTAGTTCCTTTTTATTGAACTGTGGAAATTCAGGTGAAGTATTTGTTGTTAAAACTCCCCCACTGCACATTACCTTAATAAAATCAGCGCCTGCCCTTTTAACTTCACGGGTCTTTTTCAATACTTCCTCAACACCATCACATCTTCCTTTTGGAAATCCAGGATACATTACCTCCATATCAAAGCCGGACGGTAAAAGCAAATCAAAATGACCGCCAGTCATAACCAGAGGAGTAATTGACAGGTGTATTTTTGGAGCAGTGAACAGTCTTCTTTGTTGAGCCAACTTAAAGCTTAAATCAGCAGATCCACAATCTCTAATTGTTGTAACACCTGCATTGATTGTTTGGGATGCATGAGGAACAGCATTATAAAAATGAAGGCCCAATGGATTTGCCATATTTTCCTCTTTGTGAAAACCCTTTGCAAAAATATGACAGTGACAGTCAATGAAACCAGAAAGCAGGTAATTGTCCTCACCATCGATAACATTGACATTATCTTTTGCGTTTATTGAAGAGGAAATCTCCTTGATGATGCCATCTTCAATTAAAACGTTTTGTGAATTTTTTACCTCTTCAAAAGGATTTATAATATTTACATTTTCAATTAGAGTTTGCATCTTAACCACTTACAAAATTTCAATGGTTCCGTTGTTTCCGTCAACTTCAACCAAAGTGCCATTTGTCAAGTCTTTAACGACTTCAGGAGAGTCAACCATAGGAATATCAGACATTATAGCGCCAGTTGCAATAATCGGTTCTGCATTTAGACATATGATTGCTTTTGGAGCAGTATTATTTTTCATCATCTGAAAAATAACATATGAACCCACAGTTGAACCTTTTCCACCAGGAATGAACAAAACCTTATCCTTAATGATTTCGCCTTTTAGTTCATGATTTGGATCTATAATCTCACCGTTGTCGGGATTTACTCCACCAAGAAAACTAATAGGCTCAGATGAGACTATAAGTTCCCCTTTTCCTTTACCTTTTGCAATACTTCTACAATTTATCATAAAAATCACTTAAGCCAATAACCTATCTTCAACATTTTCTCCACGGTTTAAAGCATTTGTAGATTGAATGGCATCCACTAATGCCCAAATCCATATAACAAAGCATAATATGAATCCTACGAGCAGTAAAATTAAGACTGCTGAAATAATATAACCTATTAAAAACATTAATCCCTTATGATTTAGACCCAAATAGAATTGGCCTAATCCAGGGAAAATCACACTTAATACAATAGCTACAATTATATTCTTATCCCTTGGCTCTGTGCTTGTTTGAGTTGGAATGCCTGAGTTATGCAAATCTGCTCCACAATTCGGACAGTATCTTATATCCCCTTCAATTTCAAATCCGCAGGCGTGACAGAATTTAACCTTATCATCATTTTCATCTTCTCCGGCAGCAGGTTCATCTTCAACAGAACTAACCTCATCTGTGACAACAGGACTGGCCTCTTCTTCAACAGGAAGAGTAGCACCACAATTCTTACAAAACTTAGCACTAGGAACTTCCATACCACAATCCGGACAAACAACCATGTCCACATCTGAATCTAGACTTGCATCAGGTTCATCCTCTGAAGGAATAACCTCTTCTTCAACAGGGCTAGCTTCTTCTTCAACAGGAAGAGTAGCACCACAATTCTTACAAAACTTAGCACTAGGAACCTCCTTGCCACAATCAGGACAAGTAACTAGATTATCATCTGAATCATTACTCTCTGGTTCTGCTTCTTCAACAACAGGTTCAACCTCTTCATTTACAATTGGTTCGACCTTTTTAACAGCAGGACTAGCTTCATCACTACCGACAGAAAATGCTCCATCTAAAATGGAACTAACCTCATCAGAAACATCTTCCACATCCCCAACAGGACTAACCTCTTCAGTAACTGTAGGTTCAACCTCTTCAACAGGAATTATCTCTTCATCTTTTGGAAGGGGTGCTCCGCAATTTTTACAGAATTTTGCATCTGGAACCTCTTTTCCACAATCCGGACAAATAACCATTTAATCACCTAAACAACATCTTTTTTCATTATTTCTCTTAAAACAGCAGTAGCATAAGAACCTTTATTTATTGAAAATTCGCATAAAACACCTTCACCTGTCGGAGTGGCTGATGCATCCCATACCTGAAAACGCATTGCCCTTCTAAGTCCGTGACTTCCCAAACGTGGCATCTTTGGAACTTCAAAATCTGATTTTTCTAAATTGTAACTTTTCAATACCTCTTCTTCCATTTTTCCAACTTCACCGCCTGCATATGGGACTTTTGTACCGTACAGAGGGCTTGTTGGGTTAACTTCGAAGTTATCAATTAATTTCTGGTATTCTTCAGGAGTTTTATCCCGAACAATATGTTCTTCCTTATCAATAATAATATCTCCTTCAACATATTTGTTGATTCCCATTTCAACTCTTTTACTTACGGCCTCGTTAAACAGATAGGACTGATAAGCATGAACAAACATCCTTTGAAGGGGTTTTGGAAGGGCGTGAATAGCATTCATATAAGACTTATCGGTTAATTCTCCCTTTTTGGAATCTCTAATTAATTCTTTAACCATCATTTTTTCATATCTCATTCCTTTACCCATTAAAGAGAGAGATTCCTCGAGATTTCCGTCATCATAAGCTTGTCTGGCTTTTTGATTTTCCTCATGTTCCTCTTCTGAAGGGTTTCCAATATATCTTCCGACAGCTTTAGCCAAGTCATTTTCAACCAATGCTTCACCCACAAGATGAGTGTTGGTTCTTGGCTTTCCAAACCTTTGCCAGCCAAAGTAATTGGGAACACCGGTAACTTCAAGCTCCTTTAAAACTTCATTAGCTACATCAGCACTTTTTTGGATATCATCCAAATCCCTGATTAAAATTTTAAACTTGTTTCCTTTAAGCTGACCCATTCTAAGTTTTTTGCGGCCTCTTATGACATTTAAAAAATCAGTTTTATATATTGTTCCCTTTAAAGCCTTAACCTGATTGAATTCCTCTTCAGAGTTCATGTTTGCAATACAAATCCACTGACGGGTTAAAGCCTTTTTATCCTTCATTCCTGCAAAGCCCATCCTTTTTCTTGAGATATGCAGGTCACGGGCGATGTCAAGGACAACATCCAAGGTTGTTCTTCCAAGCTTTTCAATCCAGATATAGACATTTGGCCCTTCACCCTCAGGAATCACTTCAGGAATTTCTTCAACATAAAAATCTTCATAACGGTTTCTGATTGTCCCGCCAATACCGTTTTGGCGAGTAACATAAGTATTAGCATTTAACATAATAATCACGGAAATAACAAATGCCCTGACCGGGATTTGAACCCGGGGAATGGGATCCGCAGTCCCATGTGTTATCCAAACTACACCATCAGGGCTAAAAATAAGATAACATATAAGTTTAAGTTTTTTATAGTATTTAATCATTACCATAGATACAAGGTATAGTAATAATCACCATAAGACCTTGAAGCCTTTGAAAGACTGCCTGCCTTTGAATAATCCCCAGAGGATGCTAAAACTTCACCGTCCAAAACATTATTTTCACTGAACTTATAATTTTTGAGATTATACGAATTCAACTTATCTTCTGACATTTTAGAAACCTGCCTTATGGCTTCCTTTGAGTTTTCTCCTTCACTTAAAACACCTGAAATGTCACCAATGAACGTCCTATCCGTGATGTTTACTTTTCCGCTTAAGATTTCCATGATGTCCTGAGCCGTTTTAATGTCCTGTGTTTGATAGGAATAATCCGGAGTTGGAATTGAAATAGCAGTGTTAACAGCTAAAAATACAATTAAAAGAAGTATAACGGCAAGAACCGCATCGATTATGTATAAATTTCCTTTTTTATCTAACATGAAGAAAAATTGGATTTTTAAATATTAAAAAAATATGGAAGTGCAACAATATGATTTTGCATCAAGTCGCACTTGGACAAGTGTTAAATAATACTAATTTTAGATTTTTTATTACAAAATTAAATAAATCAAAGGTGTTAAAATGCCATCATTTAAAGAAATAGAAGATGAAAATAATCCTAAAAACACAATAATAAAATATACAAAAGCATTACACGAAAAAACTGGAAGAAATATAATTGTTTATTATTCTGGTTGGTTAACCGTAGATGCAGAAGAAATATCCATTGATACAATGGATAAAAATGGTTTTATGAACCTGATTAAAGATTTGGACAAATCAAAAGGACTAGATTTAATACTACATACTCCTGGAGGTTCAATAAGTGCTACAGAATCCATAATTGATTACTTACATTCAATTTTTGGTGAAAACATAAGAGCAATAATTCCACAAATAGCAATGTCTGGAGGAACTATGATAGCATGTTCATGTAAAGAAATATTAATGGGAAAACATTCTAGTTTAGGTCCCGCTGATCCCCAATCATATGGAATTCCAGCTATAACAGTTATTGAAGAGTTTGAATTAGCTAAAAAAGAAATTGAAGAAAATCCAAAAAGTATCCCTTTTTGGAAGATATTGCTGGACAAATATCCTGCGAATTTCTTATTTGAATGTAAAAATTCAATAGAATGGGCAAAAGATATTTTAGAAAAATCCCTGAAATATTCTATGTTCAAAAACAAAAATCAAACCCAAATTGATAAAATTATCTATGAATTAATATTAGGTGATGCAACAAAAAGCCATGCTAGAAATCTATCTCCTAAGAAATGTAGAGAAATCGGTTTAAACATCAGATACATTGAAAGTGATGAAGAACTACAAGACTTAGTTTTATCAATTCATCATGCATGTCTCAGTTATTTTAACAAAGAAAATGTAAGTAAAATCTATTTAAACCAAAATGGAACATTTTTAACTTATAATTTGGAATAATGGCAAAATACTTATTCGATAAAAACTAAATTTAAATCAGTAAATAATGGAGGTCATACTTATGGACGAACGCAGATGCAGATACTATGAAAAAGTATTCAAAGAAGATAATCCAATGAGACTTTCACCATATGAAAGGTCAAGACCCTACAAAGAAGGAAAAAGAGGAACTTTAACAAATAAATAATTTGAAGAAAAATCCTACGATTTTTCTTCTACAAACCTAATTTCCTAAAATATGTTTAATAACCTTATCTTTTTTAGCAATTGCCGCATCTGAAGCCGCTTGAACTTTTTGCTTCATTTCCTCAAAGTCTTCAGGAGTTGTTTCACCAACCAACTTTTTAATTTTAGTATAAGCCGCTTCCCTGAACAATGGAACTAATTTTTCACTAGAATCATCCTCTTTAAGTAATATTGGCTCTCCTGAATTATTAACCTCACCAATTTCAGATATTGCAACATCATATTTTGCAACTGCCTTTTTAATGTCACCAACGATTTCTGGAGGTGCTATAAGCATTAATGAATCAGTTGAAACTCCAAGCGGGTCGATATTTAATGTTTCAAGCATGTTCAATACATTTGGAGCAACCATGTCTCTGATTTCTTTTTCATAAAACTCCAAACCAACACCAGTAGTGTTTGATATTTCATGAGCGTCACCTCTAAGACCCCCATTAGTCACATCAGTCATTGCATGGATGTCTTTTACGAGGTCTGCTTCAAACAGTGCATGTGATGCCTGAACGAAGTTAACATTCATTGTATCCCATACAACATCGAAAAATCCGTTGTAAAGAGCTGTTGTTGTGATTGTTCCTCCACCGGAACCTTCAGTTAAGAGAATGACATCCCCTTCAGTAGCCCCTTTTCTTGCAGTTGGAGGATATGCTGATACTCCTACACTTCCAACGGCGGAAACGAACCTGTCACCTAAAACCATGTCTCCACCGACACGCAATGTACTTCCTGCAACGATTGGAACATCAACAAGTTCTGATACAGCTGCAACACCTGCAGTAAAGTCAAATATCTTTGCAACGTCCCCGTCATCAGCAAGGTGAACATCACTTAAAATAGCTACAGGATCTGCTCCCATAACACAAACGTCCCTTAGGGTTGCACGAGTTACATGAAATCCGCCTAAAAACGGATATTCGCTTAATCTTGAATGAATCCCGTCAACGGCTGTTGTAATATAGACCTCGTCATTATTAACTGGAGCCTTTACAACTCCACCATCGTCCTGTTCTGAGGGATTAACCAAAGAAGCCGTATTTGTTGATGAGACAATTTCTGCAATTTTCCTGTGGACAAAAAAGTCTCCAGCTCCACGGGAACCTACTCCCATCTCACCCATCAATACATCTGCCTTATTTACGCTTGCAATTTCCTTTAAAAACTCATCATCACTTTCCTGTAATTTTAATGTGGTTGATACCTCATCAATAACGGCCTTAGCCATTTCAAGGGAGTTTTCCTCAGAAATCTTTTTGTATTCTCTGATTCTGACAGCTAAAATGTCTGCCAGGTCATCATAATCATAATCGTCAATTCTTGCTCTTACAAATCCTTCAATATCCATAGTTAAATCTCCAAATTAGTGAAATTCTTTAATATTTTAAGTCCTGCTTTTCCGCTTTTTTCCGGATGAAACTGTGTTGAAAACAGGTTATTTTCACTTAGTGATGCTACAACATCCCCTCCGTATTCGCAAGTTCCGGCTATTATTTTTTCATCATCCGGAACAACATGATAAGAGTGAACAAAATAGAAGTATTCACCATCAATACCTTCCAGAATAGGTGAATCATTTACTACATTTAACCTATTCCATCCCATGTGAGGGATTTTTACATCCCCTTTTAACAATTCAGCATGGCCTTTAAATAAATCCAAACCTTTAACGCCAGGTGATTCCTCACTTGAACTCATCAAGACCTGCTGGCCAAGACAAATTCCCAAAAACGGCTTGTCATCTTCCACATGCTCATGAATAACATCCTCAAAGGGTTTTAGATTCTCCATTGCTGAGCCAAATGCGCCGACACCCGGCAAGACCAGATAATCGCTATCTGCAATGACCTCTTTATCGTCGGTTATCTGATAGTCCACACCAATCTTTTTAAATCCGTTGGAAATGCTTTTTAAGTTTCCGCTTTTATAGTCAATAATTGTAATCATTCGTCTAACCACCCGATAGATGCTCTAATCATTCCGCCAAAGTCAGAAAATACTATTTTCTCTGTTCCTAATGTTTTTGAGTGAGCTTCAAGCTCTGCAACAACGTGAGTATAACCCAAATCCCTTAAAGGTTCCACCAGACGAGGCCCATCGGTTACTGCTACTGATTCTATGTCAAAATCCTCAATTGGAAATGCATGAGGAACACCGAATACAACAATCAAATCCAAATCCTTATCCTTCAAGTATTCGGCTGCCCTATTGGCAGTTATAGGATATTCATCAAGTCCGCCAGTTATGAAATCAGGTTCTAAATCAAGCTGATTTTTAATGTTTACTGCATGCTGCCTAATTCTTGGAAGTCCGATGTTTTCATCCAGATTGGCTACAAAAATCGGTTTATTGTCCGGATTTATTTCATTATAGTTAAAATTGATAATGTCTGCAAACAAGTATGATGTTTCCTTTTTGACATTTAAAACGAATGCTACTTTTTTATTTTCTTTTAAAGCGTTGACAACTGTTTTTGCAACTTTTTCTTTTGAATCACCAAAATTAGGTTTGATGTATTTTCCCTGTGCCATTCCACGGGTTTTTTCGACTTCAGTTGCCTTTTCAAGCATTTCAATTTGCCTGTCTGACTCTTCTCTTGTTATTACACCTGCCTCAACTGCTGCATCAAGTGCCATTATTGCTCCGACGGTATTGTCACCTTCACCGGATCCCCCATGAGATTCAACAGGGATGACTGTACATGGCAGGTCTGCAGTGGCTATTGCCTCTTTTAAATCCTCACCAATAATCATACTGGCACAGGTACCTGCAATACCCATCAGTTCTGGTTCGAACATGTCATAGGCTTCAGTTAAGGTTTCAACCAGTTTTTCACCGGCGCCTAAAATAAAATCGTTTTCAGACATTCCGGTAGTTACAACACGAACGCCATCACTTTCTAAAAGCCTTGCGGTTCTAAAACAGCAGCCTGTAGGCCCATGCATAACAATAACATCAACATTCATGTCTCTTAAAGTGTAAAGAGTAGCTGCAATCGGACTTGGTCTTGGATGTATAATTTTTATCAACTCACAAATTTTTAACAATTAAATATTTTAAATTATTAATTAATATAATTAATTAACAGATTCTGGAGATTGCAATATGGAACTTGACAAAAAAATATTAGAGGCAAAAATCAGAGAATACAGGACATTTAAAAGCTGTTCTGAATCCACATTAATGGGACTTTGCGAATGTGCTGATGTAGATATTAGCCAAGCAGAAATGTGCAAATTGGCATGCGGATTTGCAGGCGGAATGGGAGGAACCTTTGATGAAGGAACCTGCGGTGCAGTAACCGGTGCACTGATGGCTAACGGTTTGATTTTAGATGACCCTGGAAAAATCAAAGCAAACGCCAAAGAAATTTTTAATGCTTTTAAAGAAGAATACGGAACAGTCAGATGTGATATAATAAGTAAAAAGGGCGAAGACAAATCCCCTTGCGTTGACTGCTGCGTGTTTATAGCAAATAAGGTTGCTGATTTATTGGATGAATAGTTCTATTCATCTTCATTACTTTTTAAGTTAAAATATAAACACCTGCGAGAATCACCAATAGAACAACATTTAAAATTGTAAATATTACCAGATACCTAATTTTGAATTTGCTGCACTCACGAACTAAAATCTTATAAGAAATTAGATTCGCCATAGATGCAATGAGTGTTCCAAAGCCTCCGATGTTAATTCCAACAATAATAGCTTCATAATTAGTGCTGAAGCCACTTAAAAGAATTGCTGCTGGAACATTGGAGATTACCTGAGAAGCAAGAATACCCCATAGGACCTCACTACCTGAAATCCATTTCGTAAAAAGCATGTTAAAAAAGGCAATGTTTTCAAGATTGCCAATCAAAACAAATAGGGCGATGAATGTTAAAAGCAAATAGTAATCAACACCCAAAAAAACACGCTTAAAGAATTTTTCCCTTTTGATTTCAATTTTATCCATTTTCGGCAAGGAAATCCCATCGGTTGGAATGAATAAAAGCATTATCAATAAAAATATTATTGATACGGCAATATAAGGCAGCAGCAAAAAGAAAAATGATCCAAACGGAATTTTAGAAACAGTATACATTACAATATTGTGTGGAGCGCCAATCGGAAGAACCATACACCCCACATTTGCAGCGATTGTCTGCAAGGACACTGTTAAGATTATCAAATCTGTGCGGTTGACCTTTTTTAAGGCCAATATTGAAAACGGCACAAATATAATTAAAGACACATCATTTGTTATAAAAATGGAACTTAAAAAGCAAGTGAATACCAAAACTGCAACCAGTTCACGAGCATTTCCAATTTTAGTCAATAATTTTCTAACCATCTTTTCGAAAATGGCCAGATTCTTTAGAATTTCAACTATTAGCATTATTACAAAAAGTAAAATAATCGTTTCCCAGTTGATATAATTTAGATAATCAAGGCTCGGTTTTACAAAAAAACATGAAATAACGGCTAAAATTAGAGATATGGAAAATATTATCTCTTCTTTAAAAAAATCAATCAGTTTAGCCATAGTACCATTAATCTGCTTTTTCATCCATTGTCTCTAAAAGAAAGCTGACTGGACGAAATCCGTCATTGCAGGAAATCAGTGCTGATCTTTTGTTTTTCATCCAGCCATCGTAAAAGTCTTCAGCCCCATTTGCCAAAGCCATTACAAATGGTGATAAAACTTCCCATGCACTGTCACAGAAGTTTTCAGGTTTTTGCCATCCGTTTGCAATGAAAACATCATTTAACTCGACGTCACATTCGTGTTCAAGTGGATTTTCGTATTTTTCGATTAAATCATCATGTCTGACCTTTTTTACAACTGTGATTTTTACCTTTTGCATCCAATCACCTAACTAAATATTGGACTTGCTAATATTTAATTGGATTGGGCTTTCAGTTTTCTGATTGTATATCTTGCATATATGAAGTTCAGGATGGCTACAACCATCCTACCGCATGCAAGACCAATCCAGATACCCAGCAATCCCCAACCGAAAATAAAAGCAAAGACAAATGTTAGACTAACACAACTTACAATTTCTCTAAGTATTGTCCAGACCAGACTGGTGGTTCCACGCCCAATCCCCTGATACATGAAACTTGAAGGCTTTGCAATACCTTCAAATAGCAAACCTAAAGAGGCAATCTGTAAAAAGCTGGTGATTTCAGGAAGCAAAACAGTAGTGTCTGGAGTGTGTGCAAATATCAAAGCAAGATATGGTGCAAAGATTACTAAAATTGCTGTGAAAAGCACTCCGAAAAATGTTGCAAATTTTGTACCGTAAGTGTGTGTTCTTGAAAGATATTCCCAATTTTCTGCTCCAAATGAGCTTCCGCTCACGGCTGAAACGGCAATTCCTATAGCAGACAATGGCAGAACTGCAAAGAGATATAATCTCTGACCTGAAGTGTAGGCTGCAACCCCAAGATCTCCTGCAATTGAAGATATGAAAATAAGATAAATGCTTACTGAAAGTGTAGTGATTAAAGTCTCAAAGGATGCTGGAATTCCGACCTTTAGGATATCCTTGAATATTTCTGAATCGAATCTGAAGTTTTTAAAGCTTACATTAACGTAGGTATCCTTTTTAACTAAAATCCAATACATGATAACAACTGCTGAGCCTAAAGTACTTGTTATTGTTGCAAGTGCAGCACCAGGAGTTCCAAGGTTCAGGGAATATATGAAAATCGGATCCAAAAAGAAATTTAGAATTGTGGAGACAAACATCGCATACATTGCCCTTTTCATGTCGCCTTCACCACGAAGGATCCCTCCGGCACCATTAGCAAACATGAACGCAAAGAGTCCTAAAAACAATACGGAACCATATCTAATTCCTTCTGTTAATGACTCTCCGCTGGCACCATAGGTTTTAAGCAAAGGTTCCTGAATCAGAAGCAGAATAATTGTTAATAATACTGATGCAATTAAAAATATCAAAAGAGAGTGAAGTGTCGCTTTACTTGCCTTATTTCTGTCTTTTGCTCCAACAGCACGGCTAATGCTGCTTGTTGCACCGCTTCCAAGGCCAACGCTTACCCCATTGATAAGGGCAAAAATCGGCGTTACAAAACCTATTCCTGCAATGGCTGCAGGACCCAATCCCGCAATCCAGAATCCGTCAACAATGTTATATGATGCTGTTAGAATGATGGCTATCATTACTGGAATAGCCATTTTCTTTACGGCCTTTTCTGGTTCGCCTCTCATCAATTCAACATTTTCATTTGCCATAAAATCACTAATCGTTTAGAAGTTCTGCACTTTTTCTGGCTATATCTCTAATCTTTTTTAATGTTTCCCCATCCAAATCGGAAATGCCGACCTTATCGTTCCAGTCTTTTAGTTCTTTAATTTTTAAAATAGCTAATTTTTCACCTTTTTTGGTGGTTTTAAGAATGTATTTTCTTCGATTATTTGCATCGATTTGTCTTATGATATATCCCTCATCTTCCAAGGTTCTGAGATGTTTGGCTATTGTCGCTTTGCTTTGTCCAAATAGATTTGCCAAATCATCCTGAGATAGGCCTTCATTTTGATATATCTGCATCAGGTATCTGCTTTCCTGGTTTAAATCCAAGTTATTCGGATTTTTTAATGAATAATCCATTTTATTTTTGTATATGGTATATGTCAATACAAAAAAGGGCATATATTCAAACACGTCTTTATCTTGAACCATATTTTTATTTATTCATTTAAGGAATATAAATGTTTATGAATGAACAGTTTACTACTGAACAGTTAAATGTTGTGAATGTAAACGTTTAAATATTCATTTTTAAAAAATTATTATCATGACAGACGTGGTACTTTTAACCGGAGCCGGGCAAATCGGAATGGCAATAGCCAGACGCATCGGACACGGCAAAAAAATAGTGATTGGAGATAAAAACATCAAAAACGCTGAAGCAATATCAAAGATAATGACTGAAGCAGGATATGATACAGAAATCTTTGAATGTGACATATCTTCAAGAGAATCAATCTTAAACCTAATCAATGAAGCCCAGAAATTCGGTGAAATTGCATACTTCATAAATGCAGCAGGAGTTTCACCTTCACAGGCACCAATAGAAGCAATCCTTAAAGTCGATTTATACGGAACTGCAGTGCTTCTGGAAGAAGTTGGAAAAGTAATTAAGGAAAACGGTTGCGGTGTGACAATATCCTCCCAGTCCGGCCACAGGATGGAACAGCTCGGTGCAGAAATTGATGAACAGCTAGCTACAACACCAACAGAAGAACTTCTTGATTTGGAGGTTCTCCAACCGGAAAACATAAAAGACACACTGCACGCTTATCAGCTTGCCAAAAGATGCAACGAGAAAAGAGTAATGTTTGAGGCATGCAGATGGGGTGAAAAAGGCGCCAGAGTAAATTCAATATCCCCTGGAATTATCGTGACTCCGTTGGCACTTGATGAGTTCAACGGACCAAGGGGAGATTTCTACAAGAACATGTTTGCAAAAGCCCCTGCCGGAAGGCCAGGAATAGCTGATGAGGTTGCAAACGTTGCTGAACTCCTGATGAGTGATAAAGGTGCATTTATTACTGGTACTGATTATCTGATTGATGGTGGTGCAACTGCATCCTATTTCTATGGAAAATTAAAACCAGAATAGTTTCTCTTTAGAAACTATTTTTAAATTATTAAAAAAAGAAAGAGGAATTATCCTCTTGTTACGATACTGATAATGTCGCCGTCTTTAAGTTCATAGTCACTGGCAACACGCATTTTTGACCTTGCATCAACCGCATGCATGAACTTATCACCAATATCTGTATGAACAATATAAGCCAGTTCTTTTGGAGTTGAACCTCTTTTTACTAAAAATCCATCAGGAAGGACATTGCCTTTTTGATCAGTGTATTTGTTTTCATCCTGAACAGGATAGACAACAATATTGTCTAACAGTTCAAAAATACCATAGTTCAGTGCATCCTGAACACCAGTACTTCCATAAACATCCAAAATATTGGTTTGAATATAATCCAAAGCTTTCTTTTGAGGTTCTGACAATTCATCAGGTTTTAGAATTTCAAAGTGGTCTTCACCTGAAACGTAACTAATCAGACCGGATTCATTTGCCTTTACAAGTGCAAGTTCAGAGTTTGCAGAAGTTGGAATCACATTTGGATATTTTTCCTTGATTCTTTTGATGTTTTCTTTAGAAGTTGGTAGATCTGCCTTATTTGCAATAATCATCATAGGTTTTGCAATGTGGAGGATATTTCTGGTCAGTTCAATTAAATCCTCTTCTTCCCATTTATTATAGTCAGGTTCAATTGTCCTTTTAGCCTCAATAATATCTTCAATAGCTATTCCAGTACCTGACAATTGGTCAAACAGGACTTTTGAAATGTCAAGGTGTTCAGCTCCGACTTTTCTTATGAGCCTTACCCAATTTTTAGAAAGTATTCCATACATCCACATTACAATCTCGTTTTCCAAAAATTCCAAATCGTCAAGCGGGTCATGGCTTCCAGAATCAACAGGGTTTCCTTCAAGGTCAGTTGAACCTGAAGCATCAATAACGTTTATAAATACTTTAGCTTGCATTAAATCGTCTAAAAACTTATTTCCTAATCCTTTTCCTTCATGTGCTCCAGGGACCAGTCCTGCAACATCGATTAATTCTATTGGAAGCAATCTTTTTCCATCTATACAGATTGAATTGTGAGGATTGCATGTAACACCTAACTCTTTACATGGACAATCTTTAATTACATGAGCAACTGCCTTATTTGCATCGATTGTTGTAAATGGATAATTAGCCATTTCTACAACAGATGCAGTTGCTGAATTGAAAAAAGATGATTTTCCAACATTCGGTTTTCCACAAACTGCAATTTGAAGCATAATAATCACATTAAAATTAATAACAACTTAATATTTGATTTTTAAAATATAAATAGTTTCAGAAATTATACTATTAACAATGAAAGATGATGATATTGAAAGGCCTTCTGCGATGAAAATCAGACAGTCAATTCAGGATGCAATGACAAGTTCACTTCCCGACAAGAAGTTTAGTGAAGAAAATATTGATTTAGTTGAGCTTGACATTCAACTGGATAATTTAGACTGGAATTTTCACAATTTTAGGATTTTAAACTTAACCGATATTCATTTGGGTCAATGGATTAATCCAGAATATCTGGATGAACTCGTAGATTACGTCAATACATTGAATGTCGATATAATTACATTAACTGGCGATTACTTTTCATATGTCATGGAAGGCTATGAAGAGTCACTTAAAAATTCATTTAAGAAACTGAAAGCCGCTTACGGTAAATTCGGAGTTTTAGGAAATCACGACCATTGGATGAACGCTTCTAAAATCAGAGAAATCTTTAAAGCTTCAGACATTGTTGATTTAAGCAATGATGTTTATACTTTCGAAAAAGACGGTGAATTTTTAAATTTAGCAGGTGTTGACAGCTGTACAGTTTGTGCGGACAATCTGGATGAAGTGCTTGTAAAGTTAAGGAAAAATACTCCAAGCATCTTGCTTGCCCATGAACCTGACTTTGCAAAGGAGTCCTCACAGACAAAGAGATTTGATTTGCAGATTTCAGGCCACTCCCATGGAGGCCAGTTCATCATTCCAAAATTTGAAACAACACCTTTTAGAGGTCCAAATTCAACCAAATACCCTGTCGGACTTTACAAGGTTGGAGACATGATTCAGTACACAAGCAAAGGTCTTGGAACAAATTCATTCAGAATAAGAATCAACTGCAAACCTGAAATTACCATAATAACCTTAAAAACTAAAAATAAGCAAAGAATTGAGATAGAATGAACAAAAATAAAATAATTGCATCATCAAGAACAATAATTACAACAGCATTGCTTATACTAGCAAGCATTGGTGCCGTTGTCTTTGTAGATTATATCAGCACTGATTTTAACTATGCCAACTGGTATGACCCAGTCATTATTGTTATTGCATTTACAATCGCCAATTCAATTTTATGGCCTATTTTTAGACGATTTTTGATGAAATTTATCATTCTGACATTTGGTGTCGGGGCACTGTTTATCAATTCAGTGATATTTTATATTGCAACCTATCCGATTCCAGGCGTTTTCGTTGGTTTTTACGGATTCTGGCAAGTCCCGATTGTAATGGCAATAGCTACGACTTTTGTTACAAACATCACCAACACAAACTACTATGACAGGTATATGAAAAGCATATTAAAATATGCTCTTAAAAGGAAAAGCCAGTATAAAAAACAATATCCTGGCGTGATAATGCTTGAAATTGACGGGTTGTCAATAGATACCCTGAAAATGGCAATAGAAAGAAAGGTGATGCCGACAGTTGAAAAATGGTTAAGTGAAAAAACACATATCTTAAGTTCATGGGAAACCGATCTGTCATCTCAAACCGGAGCAAGCCAGGCCGGAATTTTACATGGAAACAATAAGGACATTGTGGCATACAGATGGGTTGAAAAGGATAACAACAATAAAATCATGGTTTCAGGTAAATTGAGCCATGCTCCTGAAATTGAAAAACAGATAAGTAACGGCAATGGTCTGCTTGTAGATGGGATAAGCGTTGCCAACATGTTTTCAGGAGACAGCAAGATTTCTGCTCTAACATCCTCCAAGCTTCAGGGGATTCACAGAATTTATAATAAGACATTGCATTCAGTATTTTTAGAGTCATACAATTTCCAGAGAATCTTTGTTCTGTTTTTATGGGACATTCTAGTGGAATTAAAATCACAAGTAATGCATGATTTGAAAAATATACGGCCACGTCTTAGAAGAACAATCGTTTACGCTGCAATACGTGCAGGAGCTAATGTGGTGCTTAGAGAAGCCACAACTGAAGTTCTAACAAGTGAAATATTTAGAGGCGATATTGATACCGCCTATGCAACATTCATGGGATATGATGAAGTGGCGCACCACTCAGGAGTTCAGGACGATGATGTTTGGGGAGTTTTAAAACAGATTGATGTTCAGTTTCAAAGAATATCCTCTGCAATTGAAATGAATGACAGAGATTATGAAATTGTTATCCTATCAGACCATGGCCAAAGCAGTGGCGCAACATTCAAACAGAGATACGGATTGACTTTGGGCGAATATGTTAGAAGACTGCTTCCTGATGATTTGATGATGTATAAAAACGAATACAATATTGACCACTTCAGAGATGCTGTTTTACCTGAAAGCAGACAACTGCAAACCATTAAAGAGAGAGTGGAAAATATCCGTGACGTCTTATTTGAAGAACACGAATCAATTCAGAATATCC
>JAFUCN010000019.1 GCA_017459665.1 Methanobrevibacter sp.
CAAAGTTATCCCAAGGTTTAAAATATTGTGAGCAGCACTGTTCCTACCATCTCAGAAACTGTTTAACCACTACACCGTAGAGCAGCAGACTGGGATTAAACATCCACTGGTACCTATAATATATTCTTGAGTAACGTAGACTCCCTAAGGTCTTAGTCTATTAAACTAGTGGATTCCCAGAATATTTCTAGAAATCCACGGCTTCTACAAGCCGTGGTAGTTTAACTTTTGATACGAACTTTCCAGCCCACAATACCAAAGATGTTCTTAAAAAATCACCTAATTCCTCATCAACGATTATTTGATTGTAGATATCGACTAATTCGACGATGATGTCTTCAATTTCTCGATCACTCCGGTATTTAGGAACCCATATCAAGTCCAGAACATCAAAGACATTGATTTCATCGTTATTATGTATTTTGTACTTAATATTATTAAGAGTTACGGATTCTTCAATTTCTTGAGTATTAACCCATACAGGATTGTAGAATGAAGTGGGACTTACAAATTTAATTGTATTTTCGGGTATTTCACCAGTGTTGAAGATAAATGGGTAAATAAACCTTCCAGAAGCCAAAGATAATGATGTCAAGTATTGAAAATCCCTACCAAACAGATAGTCATTCATGACCGAATGATGTTCTATATGAACCAAATCACCATTAGCCCTTAGACTAACGTTGTCCAATTGCAGATCTTTGTAGTTGTCTGAAAGGAATCTGCTGTGAAACGGACCTTCAATATCCTTGATCTTTGTTACAAATTCAACAAATTCATCTGATTCAACCTGACACAAGTTGAAAATTATGTCTTCAGTATTGTTTTTGTTTG
Organism: Methanobrevibacter sp.; assembly: GCA_017459665.1. GTDB lineage: Archaea > Methanobacteriota > Methanobacteria > Methanobacteriales > Methanobacteriaceae > Methanocatella. Next base: position 835 of record JAFUCN010000019.1, read on the forward strand.
GAAGCATTTTATCCACAACTTTTTTCGGCATTTTTTACACCCCACTAAGTGATTTTAAACAAAATAATATTGTGTAAAATTACATATAAACCTTTCTTTTTTGAAATAAAAGCCTAACAAAGTAAATTTTGTTGTTACAGGGAAAAATTACGAAGTGATTACAATATTACAATTATATTAACTACAATATTGCAGAGCTAATTCAAAATTTTTAATAACCATCAAATCAATATTATCAAATAACTTAAAAAAGGAGTTTTACTATGGACAAAAAAATAATTACCCTTCTGATTATCCTGCTATTTGCCGCAGGCATAGCTTATGCAGCAGACAACACCACCAATGAGGGAAATCTTGAAGATGCAATAAGCTACATCACCCCAGTTTCATTTAGTGAAAATGGAATTGAATTCGATGACGGTTTTATCGGTTTTTCATTGGATGATGACGATATAACTGTTGAAGATGAATTTACACAGTCCCCTACCGATGATGATGAACTTCAAAATTACATTAAACTCGCCATTATCGAATGCTATAAACAGGACAATGAAGATGATATCGGAAAAATAGTCGCCAGCTTTTGTGACGGAAGCTATAAAAACAGTGCCGATGAAATAATCGCTGCAGTTTTGGATTCAAATGATAAAATCGGCGATAATGCAGTTGTTGAACTTGATGATGGAAGCAAAGCCACCTTTGACTTTGAACTTTTAAAATCAAGTGAAGACAAATCAGACTGCATTGCATATAAGGTTTCAATCGATGAATCTAGTCAAAACAGTGCAGAAGACGCTAGTGACAGTGCCGAAAAAGAAAAATCATCAGATGATGCTAAAAACAGTGTATTGAGTGCTAGTGACAGTGATGAAAAAGAAAAAGTGTCAAACGATACACAAAACGTGGCTGAGGACAATACCACTTCACAAAGTGAAGATTCATCTGCAAATGAGAATAAAACAGATTCGCAAGCAAACGAAACCAATAAATCGATTGTAAATAAAACAAACACTGTTATTGTTCATGAGAAAAACACAACAGTAATTACCAAAAACAATGTTAAAAACGATACTCCACAGGATACAATCCTAAAAACAGCTGGAAATCCATTGTTTATTTTGGTGGTTGTTGTTGCAATCATAGCGGTTGTTGTTTTTGAAAAATACAGAAGAGGTTAACTTTAACCTTTTCATTTTCTTATTATTTTTGCTTTAGCACCAGTCAAATCAATTACACTGGACGCTTTTTTTGAATTCAGTTTTCCAACATCAATTACCAAATCAACATCACTTTTTAGCTGTTCTAAAATCTCATCAGGTGTCGGAAGAACCTCCTCGTTAGAGAGATTGGCACTTGTTGTGGTAATCGGGAAAATCTTTGACAGTCTGCAGGCAAGATTGCTGTCTGGAACTCTTACACCAACGTAAGTGGATCCTCCGGTAACTGCTCTTGGAACTGTCTTTTTTTTGTTTAAAATGAATGTGTAAGGCCCAGGTAAGAAATTGTTGAGGATTTCCTTTTGTTCAAGTGAAACCTTTGCAACCAAATCGATTGTCTTAACGTCCCTGACAAGTATTGAAAGGGGTTTTAGAAAGTTCCTGCGTTTAATTTTAAATACTTTCTTAACTGCCTTGCTGTCGAATATATTGGCTCCAAGACCATAGACGGTGTCGGTGGGATATAAAACCACACCACCATTAGCCAGCACATTGACGGCTTCGTTGATTATTTCCTCATCGATTTTGTCAGTTTGAGTTTTTAGAATTTTCATCTGCCTTACCTAACAATTATATTAGATAAAATCTTTAATATAATTATGCTTCAAAGTTTAAGACCATTATTGACAAAAATATTGAACCCGCTAGCCCGAAATTTAAACATCAATCCGAATATCGTTACAGTGATTTCCCCATTCGTTGCAGTTCTTGCAACCTACGGATTTGCAAACAAGTTACTGATAGTTGGATGTTTGGCAATTCTTCTATCCGGATTTCTGGATGTTGTGGATGGTGCAGTTGCAAGATACCACAACAGGACTTCAAAATTCGGAGCTTTCCTTGACTCTACAATGGACCGTTTTGCCGATGCAATAATATATATCGGAATCATATTTGGAGGATACTGCGACTGGTTTGTCGGCGTTCTGGCGATACATTCTGCAATATGCGTCAGTTACGTTCGTGCAAGGGCAGAATCCCAGGGTGTTGACTGCAATATCGGAATTGCGGAAAGGGCAGTTCGTATGATCATTTTGATGGTCGGAGCATTAATCGGATACTTCATTGGAGACATTTACTTTACTTACGTAATCTATATTTTAGTAATATTATCTTACTTTACTGTTGGACAGAGAATATTACACGTTTGGAGGCAATTGAATGAGTGAACTTGAAAGTCCTGAAAAAATAGCTAAAGACATTGCAAAACTTGAAAGAAACCTGAATCAGGTAGCTCACATCGAGTTTGTTGGAAAAGAAAAGGAAGTTTATGACAGAGCAATTGACTATTGGAACGATTCAAAATATTATCTTGAAAAAAAAGATATGAGGACTGCATTCGGTTGTATTGAATACAGTCATGGTCTTTTGGATGCTTTAAGGATGATTCATGGAATCATCTAAACATTACTATTTCAATTATTTCCATTTTGGAAACAACTGAATCTAAACATCAATTTTACTGTTAATTAAAGAATCATCACCAGCAGATATTATTTCACCATCCAAAACTTCGACAACTCTGTCTGCAAGTTTTGCGACATCCATATCGTGAGTTACAATTATCAGTGTCACGTTTTTATCTTCATGCAAATCGATTAACTGCTTAAGGATTTTGCTACTTGTTTTGGAATCAAGTGATCCTGTTGGTTCATCTGCCAATATTATTGAAGGGTCATTTGCAAGTGCACGGGCGATTGCCACCCTTTGACGCTCACCACCAGACAGTTTATTAGGCAAAATATCTGCCTTGTCCTTAAGTCCGACATCATCCAGAAGTTTAAGTGCACGGTTTTTCATCTCCTTTGATGACATGCCCTGTGTAAACATCGGTATTTCAACGTTTTCACGAACTGAAATGTTTGGAATGAGATTGTGAAGCTGGAAGATAAATCCAATCTTTTCGCCTCTGAATTCATTTAGGTTTTTGGATGACTTTAAATCCTCGCCTGCAACGGATATTGAACCTGAATCCGGAACGTCCAATGCACCAAGCATGTTTAAGAGAGTTGATTTGCCTGACCCTGAAGGTCCGATGATTGATACGAACTCCCCGTCTTTGATTGTGAGGTTTATTCCGTTTAATGCCTTTATTCTGCCGTTTTCATAGCTTTTATATAAATCTTTTATTTCTACTGCATTCATCATACCACCTCATTCATACCTCAATGCTTCTGTTGGCGGCAGTTTGACTGCTTTAATTGCAGGGTAAAGCCCACCAATTATTCCAACGACAATAGCTATTGTAAATGCCTGAATAAATATCTTTGCTGTAAAGAGAGGTTCGATTCCCATTTGCGGACCTAAAAGTGTACAGCCTAAAAATCCGATTAGAGATCCAACTATTGCTGAGACGATTGTAATTACAAGTGATTCACCGACAATCATTGTCAAAATCTTTTTGTTTGACCATCCGACAGCCTTTAAAACACCGATTTCACGGGTTCTCTCAAACACTGACATAAGCATTGTGTTGATGATTCCCAATCCTCCGACCACAATAGCCAGAAGTGAAATTGCCCATGTGGAGGCCTGAAGCATATCAAGCATTGTTGCCATCTGCTCCATTTCCATAACTGATGTGATTGTTGCAATATCATCACCATACTTTGCATCGATTCTGTCTGCAACTTCCTGAGCGTCAACACCCTTTTCGACCTTGACATAGATGTTTGAGATTGAATCTGTATCGTCCTGCAGTTCACCAACCTTTGATATTGATGTAAACACTCCTCCGGCCATGTTGGAGTCACCTGATTCATATATTCCTACAATTTCAAAGTCTTCGCCGTCGATTTTGATATTGTCTCCCACTTCATAGCCGTTGTCATCAGCATATATCTCACCAAGAATGGCTTCATTTTCACCATCCTTAAACATTCTACCGTCTTTCATTGAAATATCTGCCAGATTTGCACCTTCCGGATCAATACCAATCAGCGTATTCATATAATCATCACCTACTGAAGTGAGAACAACATAAATCGGATATGCTTCCTCTACACCTGTGACATTTGCAATCTTGTCTGTCCATGAGGCATCGATTGTGTTTGTTCCATATGCTGAGTCTCCGGTTTCCTTTCCTGAAATCTGAAAATCAGCACCTCCTGCGTGAATTGTATCTTCAAACGTATTGACTAAACCGTCAGTAATTCCACCAAGAGCAACTATTACTATAATACCAATTGCAATTCCAACTATGGCCAGAATTGCGCTGGTCTTTCTCCTGAATGGATTTTTAAGAATAAATTTTAAAAATGACATAATACTAAATAGGTAATGAGCATATAAATAAATAGTTGTAACAGTCATTAAGATGCAGAAATGAGGGGTTGAAATGCACAAGGAAGTTTTACTTGAAAATGTTGATAGGATTCACACTACCGAAATGGGCGTTGGAAGAATACAGAAAAATTTGGGCATTGGAGATGAACCTGTAGGCTACTGCATCTCAAAGCTTAAGCAGGACAATGCCGTTGTTTTAAAAGAGGGCAAGAACTATTATGTTGAAGTTGATGACTGCAGAATAACCATCAATTCAAGCAGCTTTACGATTATTACTGCTCACAAAAAAATAATTAAGTGAGAATAATTCTCAAAAAATCATATTATCAATTCTGCTTCTATTTCCGGAATATGGGAAAAATTGCTAGTTATGGAATGAATTGGGCATTTATTTTCCATATTTTTAATCAACAAACCAAAAATCGCATTAATAGCAATTGAATTGACATCAACTGAAATGTTCATTTTCAAAAATAAAATATTATCCAAACTTTCAGGAGGAACATTCAATCTTTTAGAAGCATCATGCATTTCCAAAGCTGTTGGGATATTGTTTACATCAAAATCAAGTAAAAGACCATCATCCATCTCAACGGTTTCATCATATTGAAACTCCCTAGTAACTTTAATACCCAATATGTCAGAAAATTTATCGTATTTATAAATAACTTCATAGGAATTATTATTTTCTTTCAATTTCACGTTCCCTCCTATTTTTACTAAATGAATAAGCTGTAATAACAGTTATTCCTTCAAAATCGTCGATTTCAATAATAATATAGAAATCTTTTGTTTTAATTTTTTCATGTGGATAAATTAATTTGAAACGATTTTCGCAGGTTTTAGATATGCTTAAAAGCACTTTTGTGCTTAAACAATCATAAATATAATCAAAATTTATTTCTCTTTCAAACCAATTATCCAGTACATGGTCTTCCAATCGTAGATTACTGTAATCAAAAGATTTTAATATTCTTTGAGCATCCTCAATATTATAATCAAACATTGCATTAATCCATTATCTAATATTATGAGTTTAACCCCTATATATATTCAACAATCCCATACATCTCTTACAAAGATGTGCAAGAGAGACATATCTAAAAAATATTTTTTTAGAATTACATTAGATATTATACTATTTCAATTGTAAAGTATATAAACTTTACTGCTTAAAAAGGAGCTACAAAATAAATAGTTGTAGGCATCATTAAGATGCAGAAATGAGGGGTTGAAATGCACAAGGAAGTTTTACTTGGAAATGTTGATAAAATTCACACTACCGAAATGGGCGTTGGAAGAATACAGAAAAATTTGGGTATTGACGATGAGCCTGTAGGCTACTGCATATCCAAGCTTAAGCAGGACAATGCCGTTGTTTTAAAAGAGGGCAAGAACTATTATGTTGAAGTTGATGACTGCAGAATAACCATCAATTCAAGCAGCTTTACGATTATTACTGCACACAAACTATAATCTTCTTAAATATTCACTAGATTCAATTAATGCAAGTGATAAAGCTCTTTCATCTTGAGAGCCCAACTGAAATTTGTCATTATCAGATATTAAAATACCTGTATTTTTTAACTCATCCAAATGTTTTTGAACAATGCCACTTGACAAATCACTCATTCGTGCAATCTCGTCCACAGTTAAAGGAATATTCCAATTTGAAACTAATTCTTCAAGGATTTTAATTATCGCATGTTCTCCAAATAATTCGGCCAATAACATTAAAACACCTACAGAAAAACAATAGACAAAACAATCACTTATTTTGGCTAATATACTTATTTAAAAGTTTATTTAATTTAATTGCAGTATTATAATTCATAACAATCTGCAAATCAGATTCATTGATTAATTCAATGTCATCCCCATCATTTACAAGTTTATTATTTACAACAATTAACCTGAGTTCTTCATTATTGCCACCAACCCCAAATGATGACGCATAAACAACTTTTGAATTATCATCAATGTTAATTTTTGATTTAATATCCACATTTTTATCAATCATTCAATCACATCCATTGTATACCATTTTTTATCATCAATAGCAGAAAAATCAGATAATGTCATTTCCTTATTTGAAAATGATAAAAAGTAATCTTTTAAATTTTCATATTCTTTTTTATTAACAAGAATTTCCTCATTAAATTCAACTTCTTTTTTTAATTCATCAAAATCCAATTCATCAGGGATTTTATCAAGAATTGCATCCAATTTCTCATCAGATAACTCCTCAATTTCTTCCACACCTTCTTCTAACTGTTTATTGAAGTGAAATTTTATGAATTCATCTTGAGCGACGAATAATTTTCTAACAAACTCTGATTTAGTATTTAATATATATCTTGAATTCTGGAATAACAATACCTCATTTTCAATGAAAGTATTGATAAATTTATCCAATGTGACCCTGGAAATTCCTGACCCAACTGCCAATTGCTGTTTTGTAAATTCATCAACAGGAGCAGTTATTAAAAAATGCATTAATTTTGATTGAGGACAATTGCCAAATAATTCTTCAAACATCATCTCACCTATACAATATATGTACATTTTATAGTTAATAAATATTTTTATTTGTAAAATATATGTACAATTAGTAATAAAAATTTAAATAATAGTAATACAAATATAGTGTTATGGGAAAAAATAATGAAATTTCGGAAATTAAAATCAAAATAATATCCTCATTAAACAATGGGAAATATTATAACAAAAGACATACACCTATCGGCAATGTTTGTAAGAGATTATCAAATATCCCATGCAAAAAAATCAAAAAAGCTATTAAAGAACTAAAAAAAGAAAAGATAATAACCGTCAAACCTACATATCATAGTGCTGACGTTAGTTTGAATGTCAAAAAGAAAAAGGAAATAGACAACTATCTAACTCAAATGAAATATATTTAAAAAAATAAAAAAAAGAAAAGAGAATGAATCTCTTTTAAATCTAATCCATATCTTCAAATCTGGATTCTAATTTTTCCATTACACCAGGAAGTGAAGTGTATTCCATTTCTTCAGCAGGTAATCTGTGAGGTTCGAATGGACCGTGTCTTCTGATGTAAGTTGCGATTTTAGCA
>JAFUCN010000020.1 GCA_017459665.1 Methanobrevibacter sp.
CACTATAAGACCGGCAATGAAGATGAATTTGGAGGAGTGATTTGCAATGAAAAAGGAAAGTTAAGTTTCTATTCATGTACCTTTGAAAACAATACCGTTTATGGAGTCAATAACGCTAACGGCGGTGCAATTGACAGTGCCAGAGAGCTTAACGTGATTGACTGTGTGTTTAAAAACAACACTGCAGACAATTCCAATTCCTCAGGTTACCGTAAGAATGCCGCTGATGGTGGTGCAATATCCAACATAGGCCAACTGTATATCTCAAATACTGCATTTAATGGAAATACTGCATTGAGAAATGGTGGGGCCTTAAGGATTCAGGAATCAAAAAGGGTTATAATCAGAAACTGTAACTTTACAGATAACCGTGCAGCTTATCACTTAAGCGGAGGATCATTCGGCGGTGCAATCTACACATGGGACTGCGGAATGAACATATACAACTCAATCTTTAAAAACAACAGGGTTTATGCAGTATCCGGAAGCGGAGCTCAGGGAGGAGCCATTTCATCTGACAGAAGCAGCGACAAGATAAATATTCAGTCCTGCCAGTTTATTAACAATACTGCAGGTGGAACAACAACCGTTTCAGGACAGTGCTTCTATTTCGGCAGCGTTGACGTTGACATGAACTACTGTACAATCGACACAGGCCTTTATTCAGCTTCACAAAGTGTCAATTTGAATTACAATTGGTGGGATGCCAACAACATTTATGATTTGATTGAAAATCTCCCTTCAACCACCGGCATCAAAACATATGCCGAGTTAAAAGTGGCTTCAGATGCCAAAGATATTCAGGTTGGAGATTTGATAAACATTACTGTTAAACTGCAATGGAATGAAGCTACAAGCCAAAGCATTAACCTCATTCCTCAAAGAACTGTTTATCTGGATGCAAATTGCGGAGTTTTAGGTAGCACCAGCGGAGATTTATCCAATGGTGAGTTTAAAACAACATTAAAGATTAGCAGCATAAACAATGCAATGATTGCTGCAACCGTTGATGATGTGATCTATTATCTGAACCTTTCCAAAACTACAGACCCTACAAAATTCAGTGTTGCCAGTGCAGAAATAGTTGAAGGTGAAGATGCAATTCTTCATATAAGTGCTGAGGAAAATGAAACAGGTTACTGTCTGATTGACATAGATGGCGTTACATATTACATTGAACTGGTAAAAGGTATTGCAACAGCAAGCATTCCTAATCTTGATGTTGGAAATCATGACGTTTTTGTAAAGTATATCAGAAATGATTTGTCAAACCCGTACAATGCCACTGCAGGCATCACTGTTAAAGTTGACCCTTCCTCAAAGACATACATCACTGTAAGTCCGACAGTCACACTTACTGCATCAGACACTGCTGCAGGAGAGAAAGGTGGATTTTTATATGTCACTCTTAAAGACAGTAATGGAACTGGCCTTGCAGATAAAGCTATTGAAATTGCAATGAATGGAAAAATATATAAATTAACAACAGACAGCCAGGGAAAAGCAGCTCTTCAGATAAGTTTATCTAAAGCAAATACTTACACCTATGTCTTTGCTTTCTTGGGAGATTCAAAATATCCTGCATCCGATCTGGTCATCTCCAAGTTAACAGTCACCAAAAAATCAACATCTCTTAGTGCATCTGTTAAATCAAATAAGGTTACCGTTACTTTAAAAACTTCAAAAAACAAATATGACAGCAAAAAATACCTTAATAAAGGCAAGAAGATTACCTTGAAAGTCAAAGGCAAGACCTATAGTCTAAAAACCAATGCTAAAGGAATTGTAAAGTTTACATTGAAGCTTGCTAAAGGCACTTACACTGCCAAAATAAGCTTCACAGGAGATTCAACATACAAATCATCTGCAAAAACAGTTAAAATAAGAATTAGATAAGTGGGAATTAATTTTCTCACATTTACTTTTTTTAAATTAATAATATTCCAACAATCGCACCGACAATAGTTGCAATAAGATTGACATGCTCATTTGTTAGCATGAAGCGTCTTTCGAAAGTTGCTCCTAAGAAACTGTCCATAAAGCATCCCACTGTTCCGGATATTACAGAAACCAATATTGCTGTAAACGGATTAGGCAATATTCCAAGCAGATATGCTGCAAGACCGATTATTGCTGCTCCGGCCATACCTACTGCTGTTCCGAGAAGTGAAACTGCCCCATCAGTACCAGGATCCACTTTCTGCATTGTTGTCAAAAGGCGTGGTTGGTGTAAAACTCCGATTTCAGAAGCCATGGTATCTGCGGTTGCAGTTGCGATTGCTCCGATAAATCCGCCAACAAGAGGCAAGTAATAACCTCCGAATGCAGCCATAAAGCATGCAACTACTCCATTGGAGATAACGTTTTTGGATGTACGTCTTCCTTCATATTCACCAAGAGAGCGTTTGTATTTTTTGGAATATCTTGTTGCAAGAAGACACATTATTAAAAACAGCACAATTAAAAGTAGCCAGTTCGTACCTGCTGAAAATATTATTACGACACCCATTAAAATCATAATAAGTGAACCGAACAAGTCAAGGGCACGTCTTTTGTAGGTAATGAATCCTAAAATAAACAGAATGATTACATATGCCCAGTTAATCATAATTTTTTCAACCATAATACCACGACTACAATTGTATAGTACTATATTGTTAAGTATGATATAAAAACATATTTACTTAACCATGAACGGCGCCGTTTTTCAAATCAATATACTTGAAAATATGGTAAATTAAATTAGTAGTTGTTGGATGAAATATAAAAATAAAAATACTTTTGATAAATATTATGCATAGCATTTACCAAAATGTTAAAGTATTATCTGGAAAGATATATGTAATGGTAAAAAAATAATATTTTTCAATAAAAAAATAAGAAAAGAGATGAAAATCTCTTTATTTAGCAATTTTTATTTTAGCAGTTACAGATTCACTGCCCTTGTATGATCCGCTTGTCTCATAAGTAACTTTCATACTGTATGTTTTTCCAACCTTCAAGTTTTTAACCATGCTGCTTGTAATCTTAATGGTTGCAACACCTTTACTGTTTGTCTTAGCAGAGTAAGTCTTACCGTTGAATTTGAATTTAACGGTTTTGCCAGCTATTGCCTTTCCGCTGGACCATTTCATGGTAGCAGTGTATTTGGTTGTCTTAGCAGACTTTTTAACAGTAGCTGATTTAGCGGATAAAGTTGATTTTACAACAATTGTGTTGACAACGCTGTATCCTTTATATTCTGCAGTGACAACATATGTTCCAGGAGCAAGGCCGATTGAACGTATTGCATAACCTTGATCATTTGTTTTGACCTTATAAGTTACGCTCTTAGTGCCTGTCTTGATTACCATAGTTACAACTTCACCGGCACCAACAGGTTTACCGTCATCGCCATAGACACGTACACGATAATCCTTACCGCTGTTGAAGTCAATAGTTACATCTTTGTTTTCTTGAAGTCTTGCAACGATTACAGCAGTTCCATAAGCTTCGAAATTAGTTACTGGATTAACCGCAACAACTGTGTGGTTTCCAGCAGGTAAACTTGCACCAGGCAAGTATGCAACACCTTCACCATTAGTGGTTATGTTATAAGTCTTACCGCCAGCAACAAATTGAATGACAGTGTTTGCCAATGGGTTGTCATTTTCATCGAGGAATTTTGCATAGTAGTCATAAGTTGAATTGTATCCTCTTACAACGGTTCCTGCGATTACTGAAGAACCGACATTGAAGCTGTCTGAATTATTAACGGCTGCATTATAGTTTGCATCTCCGCTGTATGTTGCCTGGATATCATATGTTCCTTTAGCCAAACCACTTATTTCAATGATTGCTACACCATTGATTACGTTTGCGGTGTATGATTTGCCGTCAACAATGACAGTTACATTTCCTGTTGCATCGCTAGGAACAGCAATTGTGATTTCTGCAACTTCTCCAACTTGTACATCCCTTGCATTTACGAATATGGATGCATTGTGTTTTGTTGCATTGAATGTTGTTCTGTATACCGCTGAATTGTATTTGTCGTTACCTGTGTAGGTCAGGATTGCCTCTGTTGCCATCTTATCGTTAGGGACATTGACAGTTGCAATACCATTTACGACATTAGCATAATATCCTACGCCACCTATATCGAATAACATTTGACCAGTAGCATCCATTGGTAAGTGAGCAGTTAATATTACGTGATCTCCATCAGGAGAGCTGCTTACAGATATCAATGGGTTGACTTTAGATACTGTGAATTTGGCAATTGTGTAATTGTCTGTGTAGTTTGAATCACCAGCATAAGTAACGATTGCTGTTTTAGCACCTGAAACTAATCCTTTGATGTTGAATGTAGCAATACCACCAACAAGCTCTTGTGTTTGTGTGATACCGTCCACTTGAACAGTGACTTTGCCGGTAGCATTATCAGGAAGGGTTACGACGATTACTTCAGTTCCACCAACATTGATGTTAGTGACTGTTGCTTTAATTGGGCTTTCATATCTGTTAATGCTGATTAAAGTATCTGTTTCAACTCTTACTCCATATCCGTCCTCATATACTACAGTAGCATCATATCTGCCAGGAGTTATTCCATCCAATTCGACAACAGCAACACCGTTTTCAACAGGAGC
>JAFUCN010000021.1 GCA_017459665.1 Methanobrevibacter sp.
TTCATAAACAATTCTCTCCAAAATTATAATTAATTAATAATTTCATTTTTAAGTTATATATAACTATTTAATTAACGCCAACTTCAATATTGTCTAGACAATAGATACATAATACTGTTGGAAACTCCCTATTGAAAAGATTTTAAAATTATTTTCCACTTGTACATTGATATATTCAATTTGAAACAAAACTCCGTATTAATAACCGTTGCCATTAATAATTCAAATAATCAAGACAAAAAAACAACATCCGGCAATTTTCTAAAGTCAAGACATTTTGATAATTCTTTCCAGATTTTCTTCAAAAACTTTTAGCTCATCCGGCGTGAATATTTTTTCGATATTTTCCTCAAAACTTTTTTGCTCCTTAAAATTTATCTTAAGCATTTCACAGCCTTTAGAAGTTATTGAAAGAATATTTCTGCGTTTATCCTCATTGCTTTTTTCAGTTTTTATGAATTCTTTTCTTTCAAGTCTTTTTATTCCTCTTGTTACTGAGGATTCATGCAGATTAAGTTTTTTTGACAGTTCCCTTTGTGTTATTCCCTTATTTTTATAAATAATGTATAAATATTGAAAATCCCCATGATACATGCCATAATTCTTTAATCTATTATCAATATATTGGGTGTTTCTTTTGCTTATCAATCTGATTTTATAAACTAAAGGTAAAAGGTCATTCAGTTCCATATTCATGCCTCACTCTGATTTTTATCGTTGATTTTAAAGATCACAATTGCTAATGAAATTATCATAATGGCTGCCAAAACTACGGATGTGTTTGAAAAACCATTCAGTGACTGTATATTATGTGTTATGTCTCCATTGATAAATAAGGTTAATATTACTGCAGATATGGATGATCCGATTGCTGCTACGATTTGTCTTGATGAATTTATGATTGCAGATGCATCCTCAACATTTTCATAAACAATGCTCATTGCCCAGGTTGTTGCAGGCATCAATCCCAATCCTGCACCGACAGATCTGAATGACTGAGTGACAATCAAATATTCAATGCTTGAATTCAGGGTATATGTGGTCATTGACAAGAATCCTACGGTGGATATTATACTTGAGATTATAAGCAGTTTTTTAATTCCAATACTGCCCATTATCATATTTCCTATGAAATTGAATACCAGATACACCAATGTTGCAGGAAGCAGGATTATGCCTGAAATCGTTGCTGAATAATAGGCAATATTCTGATTGTATAATGGCATTAGGATATTTATTGAACACATTGAAAAGTACAAAAGACAAATGTATACGACCCCACTGTCAAAAGATATGTTTTTAAGAACATTAAGATTCAAAAGAGAGTTTTCAATCTCATTTTGTCTTCTGACAAAGAGTATCAGAGATATTATTCCAATTATTATAGGCAGAATCACATATATGGAGAAAATGTTGTTATGTGTGATGTTTGTAAATCCAAACATTATTCCGAAGGATGCGAAAACCGATAGAATCAATGAGATGAAATCCAGGGAATAATCCTTGGTTTCAAGTTCATGGGAAATAAGGATATGCTCCAAAATCAGCATGATTACTGCACAGATAATTAGAATCAGGAAAATGTTTCTCCAGGTAGTTGTTTCGGAAATGTATCCACCAATGGTTGGGCCGAAAGCGGGCATGACTCCAATGATGATGCCATAAATTCCCATTACAAAATTCCATTTTTCCTTTGGCATTAGCTTAAATACAAGGGTTTGTGTTGTGGGAAGCAAAATGCCTGTGCATGCCGCTTCAAGAATTCTTCCAAGTATCAATGTCCAGAAACTTGTTGAAAAATATACAATTACCGAACCAATTATGAAAGAGGTTAACGATACTGCAAGAATTCGTTTCAGTTTGAACCTGTTGATGATGTATGCACTTGATGGCATTATAACACCCATAACCAAGAGAAATGTGGTGTAGACCAATTGTGCATGGCTTGCATTAACTGAAAAATCTCTCATAATATATTCCAAACTTGTATTCACCATAGACTGTGAAGTGACTGTAATCATGGCAGTTACAACAAAAATAATGAATGTTACCGTTTTTTTGTTAATAATTACACAACCCAAATACTTGCTTATACAAGTATTTATTTTTTTAAACATTTAAACATATCCGACAAACTCATGAAAAATCTTATTATTTCTTGAATATTTATTTCATGCATTTATCTGGGTAGCCTAAAAGAGAAAATTACATAACGTGAAATGATGCTCACACTAGATTTAATTAAATCATATCTAAATGGTTAATACTGAAAAAATAAGTATTATATAATGAAAACATAATCTTTTTTAATTCCAACCAAAATAAACAAGTAATGAAATATTAATTATCATGAAATCTAAAAAAAGTAGTATAGAGAGACAAAAGTTATACAACTATCACATGAGTGTTCATAAAAACTCCTCTCCAAATTATAATTAATTAATAATTTCATTTTTAAGTTATATATAAATAGCTATTTTCACCAGCAATGTTTTAATCAATACATGACAACTTTGAAAGCAATCATCCATTAAAAAAATTATTGATTAACATAAATATGTTTATTCATTGATAAAGATTATTGCTTTTTATAATCTCAGAAAGTTTGACATTAGGATTTATATATCTCTCATCAGGATTTGCTTCATCATTTATGCTTAGCGTATGAGTTTTACAATGGTGCACACAGCTTAAGCAAAAATCACAGGCTTCTCCAAAGTGAGGTTTACCATCGATTACTTCAATATTTCCCCTTGGACAGACTTTAGTGCATATCCTGCAACTGCTACAGCCATCATCAGCAATTATATGGTATTTTGAAGTCATTGTGGATTCCAATATCTTCTCAATGAATGGAACATTTGTAAAATGCTTTTTCGAATAGATGAAGTCTTTTTTTGATATAATATCATTTTTAATTATTTCTATTTGCTTTTCTATATCTGAATCGTTTTTGATTTCCATTTCATGAGCCATGTCAAATACCGGTAAGAAATTATCAACCATAAGGACAGAATTGGTGTAGTTTATGTTAATTCCTCTCTTATTAAAAGTTTTTTTCATGATTTTCAATGCATGGTAATCACCATCACTTCCATAGGAACATATGAGGAATATGTAATCTGCGCAGATATTGACTTTTTTAACAAATTCCCTTAATGTTTTAGGAGATGTTGCAAAAAACACAGGGAAAACAATCCCTACAGAATCATCCTTAATTTCATATATATTATCTTTCACCAATTGTGGAATGCTTAACAGTTCTCCTCCCAATTGTTTTGCAATGAACAGATTATTTCCAGTTGACGTATAATACAATATTTTCATTTAATCAAAAAAAGAAATCAAGAAAGCATTTATTTTGGATAAATACTTTCAGGTTGGTTATCTAAATCCATAATATATTTGTTTTCAAGGTTTTCGGGTCCTAATGGAGTATGTGTTGACAGATACACTGTCGGATTGTTTTTGATAAATTCCCGTACATTATCTAATGTTTCCCTTGCTTTTTCGATGTCTTCAAAAACAATGGATAATTTGTTTGCATATAATGCTTCATCAGTATATGTTATATCCCCATGAATCATGTAGAATAAATCATCATCTTCCACAATAACTATACTGTTTCCGGTAGTGTGGCCTATCGCCTGAATAAAATATACTCCATCAACAATTTTTTCAGCTTTCGGGAAATTCTTATAACTGGTTTCATAATTAACTGTTATGATATTGTCCCCATCAAGTTTTAACTCTTCTGCTTCTGTTTTTGACATGTATATTTTAGCATTTGGAAATTTTGACAATTCTCCTGAGTGATCTGGATGCTTGTGTGTTAGAAGAATTTTTGATACATCTTTCACATCATAACCCAAATTTTGCAAAGCTTCCACATAACTGCTTATTAGCTCACCATTATAGATTGGAGTTGAATCGTCAGGTTCTGGAATAGCTAACCCATCAGGAATACCCGTATCCACCAGAATTATTTCATCTCCTGTGTCAATTAGGTAATTTTGAATGCTTGCCCGATATTTAATGGATGCATCGAAATTTTCCATTCCCTCTTCACCGCCAAAAGCAAAGGCCTGATTCATGAATCCATTTTTAAATGTTTTAACTGATTTAATTTCCATTCTCCCACCCTAAAAAAATAAGTTTATTCAGCAGCAGGACCATTTATTAACAATTGAGTCAGGTAGTTTTGTTTTCCAATCATTTTGCACAAGTCAAGTTGCTGTTCGCTCCAGTACATGTCTTCCTCTTCATCTTTGAGATATACTTTCATAAGATCATAGGTGGTTGCATCAAAGATTCCGGAATCCATTACTTCATTTAAAAATGCAATTCCTTCAACGGATACATTGTAGTCATATTCTATGAACTCAACAATGTCTGTGTATATAGGTTTTGCTTCTTGTGCTTCCTGTTTGATTTCCCCGCCCAAATCAAGGATTCTGTCCATAAACTGTTCTACAAAATCCATTTCTTCGGTTGCATGTGCAATGTATTTATCTCCAAGGGATGGAAATCCTAATCCTGCAAATATTTTAGCTTGAATTCTGTGTCCGAATGAATTTGCGGATAAACCTGTTACAATAGATTGCAATACTTCTATAGTCTTTTCCTTATCAGCCATGATTTTCACCTTTTAAGCAATAATATACTTAAGTATCTTAATTATAATATTATTTTTTTGGTTCATGAATATTTAACTTTTATCAATATTCAGCTGCACCTTCACAAAAGACATATAACATTTCTTTAAATTTTATTTTGTCTTCATCACAATAATCTTTAAAAATTTCTGTTTCCCCTTCATAAATCATGTTCAACAGTAAATTGAAAATGGATTCACCCTTATCAGTTAAGTTAAGAGATTTTTACCATGATCATCTTTTAAAAATTCTCGTTTAACATAACCACTTTTTTCCAATCTTTTAATGATTTGAGCAACATTAGCTTCTGAAACATAAAGCAGATTTGCCAATTCCTTTTGGGAAATGTTTTCGTGATAGAAAATATTGGAGAGATAAGTGAAATCCCTGGGAGTGATATCCTTGAAATTCTCTTTTAAGAAATTGTCGTGAAGAACATTAATGTAGTTAATGAAATAAAAAAAGGGAGTACTTTTCAAACGATTATCATCAAAATTTAAACTGACCATAAAATCACCACAGTAAGTAATATTATGTAGCTAAAAATTTATAAAAATATCTTCAGTTATGTAAACAATAAGTGATAGGGCAATTGAAAATATTTAATTATCATAAGTCTTAAAAAAGTAGTGTAGAGAGAAAAGGTATACAACTATCGCATGAGTTTTCATATAAATACCTCAATAATAATAATTAATATTAATTTACTTTTTTAAATTATATATAAATAGCTATTATTTTTTTGCATCAAAAATACATTTCAAACAGGATTAGCCATAACTAATTACTCCACTTTCTAGACAATGATTTATCATTGAACACTGTTTTTTCTTGGCATTCTGTTACTTCACTTATATTTTCCTGGAAAAATTTCAGGCAATAATCTTTTTTCGGACTGAAGTTGTCGCAGTTCAAGTGAATGTTTTCTTTGCAGTTATCGCAGTTTATGTCAGTGCCTGTTTTGTTCTTACAGTATAATTCATTGTTTTCAGTGAAACGATATTCACAATCTTTAAACACTAAGTTATCCATTATTTTACCTCTTAAAATGTGTTTTTAATAATTTTTGGAAAAATATTCATTTCAAACACATATTATATTTATCTTCTTTTACTTAATTAACTTATGTAATAAGAATTTAGACTCTTTCAAAAACTTTGTTGATTTTCAAAATCCTTTGCGGTTGTCATTCCAAATTAGATCTCTGCGATAAATTCGTTTTAAAACGCTTTGTTTGGTCTTGAATGTTCGTTTTCTGGATTTTGGCATTGTTTTTTGGAAGGCATTTTCAATTTTGTTACTTGTTTTTTCAATTCATTTGTCTTTTAAGTGTTGAATGAAGCTTTTATATCTTGGAAAGATTGATTTTCTAATTATTTCATAGATTGCTGGATGAAATTCATTTTTGATATAAATTAAAGATTGTAATTCTTTTTCAGATTCATCATAATCAAATAAATCTTTTAGTATTTTTCAGTTGTTGATGGCATTCTTTGTATTCTTCCTCAGAAAGATGAAATTCGTCTTTAAAAACTTTAAATTGTTTATTTAAACTTTTTTTAGCATGAAAAATATATAATTAATGTTTAAAATCTAATTTTTTGATAATCTGAGGATATTTACTATCTAAATCTGTGGTGATTGCATTTTTGTTTTTATTTGCCGTTGATTCTTTTAAAAACTTTTCAACAGTTTTTTTATCTTCAGTATCATAAATCAATCAGATATAATACAATTGGAAATGGCATCAAATATTGTGTGACGATAATTCCATTCTCCGTTGATTTTTATCCATTCTACATCAAAGACATAATAACCCGAACAACGATCTAAATCAAATTCTAGAATGTTTTCATTAACAAAAAGCCAATTTTCAATTGTTTAATGTGAAACTGTGATTCCAAAGAACATTTTAAAAGATTTGCAAACATTTTTCAGGCTTCCCAGATAATCTGAAATTAAATGCTCAGATTCACTTTTCAATTCATTCGTAAAATTGCTGTTTTTATCAACAAGGCTTGTTAAATCAGTTTGAAATGTTTTATCCCATCGTTTACAAATATAACGATGAACCTTAACTTCAATTTTACCAATTTCTTTAAATACTAACGTTATTTTTGTAAAAACCAATTTAACTACATAGCGAGTTCCACAATGTTGGTATCAAGTCAAATTCATTTTAAAATAAGGAACATCTTTCTTAAAACTCAAATCAAAAGATTTTCAGAGCCTTTTAACAGGATTTAAAAATTTTCACAAAACGAGGATCCGAAAGGACAAATCCATCATCAAAATCACAAAATATATATTGTTTAACATCTAAAATAGTATTTGGAGTATTTGTTTTTTGATTAGGCATAATAAAAACTTTTACTCCACCTATTTATTAAATTTAACTATTTTAGACAAAAATTAAAAATTCCAAAAAATTTCAAATCAACAAAGTTTTTGAAAGAGTATTATAAACTAAATAATATATAACATATTTTACAATACTTTATAAAGACAAAAGAGGGCTTAAATGAAATCAACTGAATTACTTGAAGAAATAAGGGAAAACTTAAAAGATTATCCAATTGAATACTTGAGAAACAAGGTCACAGATGACAGATACAAGGACCCTATAACCAAAAATCTGGCAAAATACAATTCAGAAGCATGGGATGAAATATTTGCCCTGAACATCACAGATGACTTTGAAATAAAGGAAGGTGTGGTTGAAAACCTCAAAAATGACATTGACTTTTACTTTGACACTTATGCAGGAGGGGATGAGGAGACCAGGGAATTTACAAAATACATTTCACTTTATCTGGCACTGATTGCAAAAAGACCATTGCATCCAGTTGGAGACAATCCAACAAAAGACCAAGTGTTCATGCAAAATGGGGAATACAAATGCAAATCTAGAATAATGAGCATTAAAGAGGAAAATTCAATGTGCAGATATTGCGTCTGCAAAAACGCGGGTTTTGCATTTGGATTCTAGGAGAATTAAAATGGCAAATTTATATCTGGAAATGTATGGTGAACTTTCAAATCTAATAACTTCAGAAAACATCATTACCGGCAGTGATGTTTTGAAAATCCTTAAAAAGTATTCATCAACAATTTCAGTCTTTGACATGATGGATTTCACTTCACAAGTAATTGAAGAAAACAAATACGTTCAGGAAAGCTATCGTGAAAACAGTCAGAAATCTTATATCGAATCGTTCCTATTTCGAGCAAAAAACATTTCAAATGACAAAAATGATTATGGGCATAATATTGACAGAGAATCTTTTGGTGATGCCATTGAAATTTTAAAAACACATTACAAAACTGGAACACAGGAAAATAAATCTAAAGCTCCACTGATTTTTGAGATAGCTTCAATATATGCGACATTTATTTTACAAGAACCAATTCATCCGGTAGGCACACCTTTTCCAGGGTCTCTGAAAGTTGAAAAGGAAAATGATAAATTTTTATGCCCTGTAAAAGATGCCAATATCGACACGCCAAATGCAGTATGCAACATCTGCCTTGCAGAACAACTGGACTTCTAAATTTAAATCATCATATAATATCTGAAATTTAATATTAAAGGAGAATCAAGTATGGACAGGATGCAGATTATCAAAAGTAGAAAAAGCGTTAGAACATTCAATGGAGAAAAAATCACTCCTGAAGATAAAGAAAAACTTCTAAATTACACAAAAACAATTAAAAACCCATACAATATTCCAGTGGAGTTTATGCTATTGGACCGTGAAAAGTATAATCTCTCATCACCTGTTATCAAAGGGGAAGACACTTACATTGCCGCTAAAGTGTCACGAGTAAAACATTGCGAAGAAGCCTACGGCTATTCATTTGAAAAATTGATATTGTATGCATGGAGTCTTGGAATCGGAACCACATGGATTGGAGGAACCTTAAACAGACCTCTTTTTGAAAATGCAGCAAACACAAAAGATGATGAGTACATGATGATTGTAACACCAATTGGATATCCTTCAAAAACACAATCAGAAGTGGATGCGAAATTGCGTGAAAGCGTGCACGGAAATGAGAGATTACCATCATCTAAGCTATTTTTCGACAAGGACTTTAACACTCCTTTGGATTTCAGTGAGGATTGCCTTGATGCTGTTCGCTGGGCACCATCAGCGGCAAACAGACAGCCATGGAGAATAGTTAAAGATAATGATGATTATCATTTCTATTTAGAGCATACACCAGGATATCCATCAGGTGTCGGCTGGGATGTTCAAAAGATTGATTTGGGAATAGCAATTTGCCATTTAATGTTTATTAAAGATGGAAAGTTTATTATTGATGAACCTGAAATTGAAACTAACGAATATACAGAATATATAGCAACAATATCATGTGAGAGTGACTAAAAATGAGTAAAAAAATAATTGCAGTAAATGCAGGACCTAGAAAAGGATGGAATACAGACACTTTAATCGATGAGGCTATTGAAGGCGCCAAGTCAGCAGGAGCGGAAGTTAAAAAGTTCAACCTGTTCCGACTGGAAAAATACACAGGATGCATCTCATGTTTTGGATGCAAAAAGATCAAATACAAAGGACAATGCATACGCCGTGACGGACTTAAAGAAGTATTGGACGCAATACGTGAAGCTGACGGTTTAATAATTGGCTCACCAAATTACCTGGGTGATTTGACTGCTTCATTTAGAGCTCTTTACGAAAGACTTGTCTTTCAGAATCTTACATATAATGCAGAAGTGCCGTGCTGCAACGAAAATCCTATTCCAACACTGATTATCATGACAAGCAACGGGCATGATAAGTACTATGAAGACTTGCTTAAAAATTATCAAAACGTGTTCAACATGTTTGTAGGTCCGACTGAATATTTCGTGTCTGGTGAAACACAGCAGCTTAAAGATTACAGCAAAACAGATTGGGAATGGTATTTCAACGCCGAGGAAAGATATGAAAGGCATGAAAAAATATTTCCAAAAGAAAGAAAACAAGCTTTTGAGAAAGGAAAAGAATTAGTATTATAAAAAAAGAAAGAAAAAAAGCATTTATTCTGGATAAATGCTTTCCGGAGGATTTTCCAAATCAATGACATATTTGTTTTCAAGGTTTTCAGGACCTAATGGAGTGTGAGTTGACAGATACACTGTCGGATTGTTTCTGATGAATTCAAGCACCATGTTCTGAGTCTGCCTTGCTTTTGGAATATCCTCAAAAACAATGGATAACCTATCCGCATACAATGCCTCGTCAGTGTATGTGATGTCTCCATGAATCATATAGTACAAGTCGTCCTTTTCGACAATCACTATACAGTTTCCGTTTGTATGTCCTGGTGCTTCAATGAAATATATGCCATCCATAATTTTTTCTGATTTTGGAAAATTCTTATAGGGATTATCCTTGAATTCAACAGGAATAATATTATCCCCTTTCAATCCTAATGCATCAGCATCAGTTTTGGAGATGTATACTTCAGCATTTGGGAATTTCCTAAGCTCACCTGTGTGATCACCGTGCTTGTGAGTGACGATGATTTTTGTTACATCATCCACATCATAACCTAATTTTTTAAATGCTGTCAGATAATCTGATATCCTCTCACCGTTGTATGCTGCCATGTTTTCATTGTATTCAGGATCAGGCATTTCTTCGGGAAAACCGGTATCTACAAGAATCACTTCATCGCCTGTGTCAATCAGGTAATTCTGGATGCTTGCACGATATTTTATATTTGAATCGAAAGCATCCATTCCTTCTTCTCCACCAAATGCTGCACCTTGGGTTATGAATCCATTTTCATAAGTTTTAACAGCTTTAATCTCCATCATAATCCCCGCTTTTTAAAATGTCTATTCTTCAGCAGGCCCGTTGATTAACAATTGGGTCAAGTAGTTTTCTTTTCCAATCATTTTGCATAAGTCTATTTGCTGTTCGCTCCAGTACATGTCTTCCTCTTCATCCTTGAGGTATACTTTCATTAAGTCATAGGTGGTTGCATCAAAGATTCCGGAATCCATCATTTCGTTTAAAAATGCAATTCCTTCAACTGATACCTGATAGTCTGCTTCAATGAATTCTATGATGTCTGTGTATACCGGTTTTGCTTCCTGTGCTTCCTGTTTGATTTCACCGCCAAGGTCAAGTATACGGTCCATGAACTGTTCTACAAAGTCCATTTCTTCTTGAGCATGTCCTGCATATTTGTCGCCTAAAGCCTGAAATCCTAATCCTGCAAATATTTTGGATTGGATTCTATGTCCAAATGAGTTTGCGGATAATCCTGTTACGATAGCTTGTAATGCTTCTATGGTTTTTTCTTTATCAGCCATTATTTCACCTTTTATGTAAAAAAATTTTTACTTAAGAGTCTTAAGTACAATAGTAATTTATATTTTTCAACAATATAAAGTTAATCAATATTCGGCTGCACGTTCGCAGTAATCATACAGGATTTCCTTAAGCCTCTTTTTTTCTTCAGATGAATAATTCTTAAAGAACTGTGACTCAAAATCCTGAATGATGTCCCGGAGTGAATTAAAAATAGCTTCACCGTTATCGGTGAGACTGAGAATTTTTTTACCCCTACTGTCCTTTACAACTTCACGCTTTACGAAGCCATTTTTTTCAAGCCTTTTGATAATCTGGGCGACATTGGATTCGGAAACGTATAAAAGATCCGCCAACTCCTTTTGAGAAATATTCTCATTATAATGAATATTAGAGAGATAAGTGAAATCCCTTCGAGTGATGTCCTTAAAGTTTTCCTTTAAAAAATTGTCGTGAATCACATTAATATAATTAATAAAATAAAAAACGGAAGTTGAGTCCAACATTTCCTCATCAAAATTCAAATCAACCATTATAAACATCCCTATTCAATTTAATAATATATTGTGTTTCAAAATTAATATAAATTCTGATTAAAATCAGCATTTAAAATGTTTATGACTTAAACATTACATGACATCCATGTGAAAATCAGACCAAACAATTAAAAAAATACCATTAATATCACTATAAGTTAATAAGTGGTTAAATTAAGACCAATAACACCAACAATTATCAATCCAATGAAAAATATTCTTAAAACATCTGCTGATTCACCCGAAACATCATTCCAAATACAATTACACCTACTGCACCGATGGCAGTCCAACAGGCATAAGCCGTGCCCATAGGAATTGATTTGAAGGAAACGGATAAAAACACTAAACTTAAAATCATAAAAACAACTACTAGTGCCGTATATAGCAAATTAGAAAAGTTATTGGAAAATTTTAGGGCTAAAACCCAGCCATTTCAAAAAGACCTGCAATAACTAACACTATCCAAGAGTTCATGAATGTAATATATATTATCCATAATATTTAAAATTATATAATTATCTTCTTAATTTTAAAACAATATCCTTTCTGCTGGCTATTGAATGCAATTCATCTTTCAATAGCTTATTGTCGCAATTCATGACATCAATGCTATTCATCAATTCTTTCAAATCATCCAAATCCAACAGGTTCACCGCCAGGCAGAAAAACACGTCACTGCGACCATCATCATATTTTTCAAGCATTTCATCAAGAATCTTTTTCTTGGAGATTTGCTCCTTCTTATAGTTTTCAATGCCTATTGCTTTTGCTTTTTCCATGTCCTTTAGCTGATTCTTATGGGAAATCAAAGAATCGTGCAAGTCAACTCCATCGTATTTATCGCATGGATACTCCTCACATTCAAAGCAGTATTCCACACTCCCATGCTCGACGCTGCATGGTGCAATCGGACAAGTGAGATAGCATGGACTGTCTGAAAAGCATCCTCCGCATTGATTTCTGATATACATCGGACATAGGTTGCAGTTCAATCCGCACAATGAAAACAGATTGTCTGTTCTTTTGAATTCTTTTGATGTCATAATCATCACTTAAGAAACCTTTTTACGCATTGAGCCACTTCATGCGGCTTTTCATTTAGTATTGCATGTGTTGTACCTGAAAAATTGTCTTCCAATACAAAATCAGATTTGACATGTTCCTTGATGTAGTTACTGACAACCATAGAGTATAGGGCAAAATCAGGTTTAATATATAAAAAAGGCACGGTTATCTTATCTATTGCAGGGCGCTGGTCAGTTCTAAAAAGTGAAAACCATAGGCTTGCCATTGTAAATGCATCTGATCCTTTTCTATACATTTCAATCATTTCGCTTTCGTTTGACACATCAGCCAGTGCTGGATTCATCAGATTTTTTGTGATGTGCCAGTTTGCATTGCCCACATCATCAAATATTCTTTCAAAATCATCCATAAAGTCCTCATCACTCCACAAGCCCTGTCCTATACCTCCGCTCCAATTATTGTTTCTCATATATGGAGACATGTCTGAAACTATGATTTTTTTAAGTTTCTGGCAACCAAACTGGTTAACATAACTATAAATTGAAGCTCCACCCATTGAATGGCCAAATAAGTTAATGTCTGTCAAATCCAGGAAATCTATTATTTCATTTAAGTCCTGACCCAATGCTTTAATGTTCATGTGCATGGATGGCCGGTCAGAATATCCATGTCCCCTTTGATCATAGCAAATGACTCGATAGTCGTCTTCAAATTCCCTGATGATTCTTTTAAAGTTTAAATGGGAACCGTTCAGACCATGAGAAAAAAGTATTGGCTTGCCGTCACCATGATCTTCAAAATAAATTTTTGTTCCATCACTTACTGTTAAATAAGACATTACAATCACACAATAGATTATTTGATTTTTAAAAATAAATATTTAACATAATCTCATTACCATGTTTTTGGAAACTT
Organism: Methanobrevibacter sp.; assembly: GCA_017459665.1. GTDB lineage: Archaea > Methanobacteriota > Methanobacteria > Methanobacteriales > Methanobacteriaceae > Methanocatella. The sequence continues at coordinate 13,465 of JAFUCN010000021.1, forward strand.
AGTTTTGAAATGTAATTAATTTAAGAAAATCAATTCTAAAAATCTCTATTGATTTAAATTCCAGATAAAATAAAATAAAAAAATGAAAGGATTATTTTTAAAATAACCTTTCAGGATTTGTCAAATATTCTTCTGTCTTTTCATAGAAGAGCTTGAAATGCCATCCGAATATGAATACATGGCTTGCAGTTAGAGAAATTGGTATTTTTCCATCAACCATTTTTCCCCAGCTGATTGCAGGCATTATCTGATTCGGACTTGCAATTATGTTTGTCATTGAATCAAAGTCAATCCATGGAATGCATGATAGGTTTGCAATTGGAAGCTCATCCCTCATCATTGGCTCAACCAAGAATTGATTATCTTCAATGTTTAACTTCTTGTTTTCAACATAATCATTCCATTTATAGATATCTTCAAATTCAGATGAAGGAATTATCTCAATTTCTCGGATAGTATGGTCTTCCTGCATTATCGGACTGACCGCATTTATGTGGTCATATTCAATTACCTTACCCTCCTTGATTCTTAATCTGAATTCAGGTATTTCTTTGATAGTTTCAAGAATGCAAGCGGTTGTGAGATTAAAGAATGGAATGTTTTCCTTTTTGGACATCTCATAACATTGTTCTGCTTTTACTCTTACTGTCATTGAGTATCTTGATGTTAAAAAATCGCTGAAGGGCAATTCATCAACTTTAATGTCTGTTATTTTATAATTCATGCTTTCACCATTTTTCCTAAATAATTGTTTGCATAGACAATTGCTATTAATCCTCCGATAGTATATCCAACCAGTACTCCCAACCATACGCCATTTATTCCCCAATCAAGAACTATTCCGAACAATACTGCAAATACTGTTGCACATATCGCTTCACGAATGACTGTAAATATAAGGGAATGTGTTCCTTTTCCAAGACCCTGGAATACATATGTTGAGATAATTCCTCCAGGAAAAACTATAAAGAACCATGCAAATATGTGGAAAAATTCAATTGTCGGATTTAAAAGTCTTGAGCTTGCGCCATATGAGAATATGTATGCTATTTGTGGGGCAAAGACTAAAAAGATTACGAGTGCCACCACTCCAAGCAGTGTTCCTATTTTCATGGCATAATCATATGCTGTTTTCATATTTTTGAAGTTCTTTGCGCCGTAGTTTGCAGCAACTATTGAAATTAAGGCTGTTGATATTGCCATCATGGGTTCAGTAGCTAATGTCACCATTCTCCAACCGTTTTCAAATACTGCAACGGAATCCGTTGTTGAAACAGCCAAAATTATGAAATGCATTATCGCCGTAATACATGTTATAAAAATCATCTCACAGATTGACGGAATTGCCACCTTAAGCATATCCTTCATGATAAATGATTCATAACTAAAGTTTGACAATGAAGGATTTAAATAGGTGTCCTTTTTGATGTAAATCCAGTATATTATTATTGAAAGGACAATAGCCAATGAAATGATTGTTGAAAGAGCTGCTCCGAACATTTTCATGTTTAAAGTGTAAATGAAAATCGGATCCAATACCATGTTTACTATTGCACACAGTACCATAACATACATTGTTCTTTTGGTGTCGCCTTCTGATCTTAAAAGTCCGTACAGTGCATTAGGCATTACAACGAATATGCTTGCGATAAAGTAAATGTGACCGTAGTCAAGCGCATAGCCGAGACTTGCTCCTCTTGCTCCCATCAATACCAACAGTTGCCTTGCAAAGACTGAAAAAATTACTGTGACAATAACTGAAAATATTATAGACAATATCACTCCATGAGCTGCTGAATTGTCTGCTAATTTATCGTTTTTCTCTCCGATGTATTTGGAAACGACTGATGTTATTCCAGCACCTATGCTTGTTCCGATACTTATTATTAAAAATTCGAGTGGTATTACAAATCCGACTGCAGCAAGCTGGTCTGCACCAAGTCCTGCTACCCAGAATGAATCAATGATATTGTATAGTGAAATTACCATCATCGACAACATCAACGGCAATGATAATTTCAAAACTGCTTTTTTAGGGTTTCCCCTCAACAAATTTACTCCTTGTGTTTCCTGTTTAATAGAATCTCCCATAAGATTAGTCTCCTAAAATGAATTGTTAAAGTGTTGAATTTTGAAAAAACTATCGAAAGCAGTAGCTAATGGTGTTTACCTAAACCAAAAGTTTCATGATAGTTTTTTTGGTATTAAAAAAAGTCTTCTATAATCTTGGGGATGCTACTACACAAATACACATAATAAGTATGAATAATGCAATATTTAAAAATTTCCCAGATACATTGAGCAAGATTAAATCAACATTAACGATTATGCATGAAATACTACCAATAGAGATATTGTTGGAAACAATATAGCAAAATTATTGTATACTATCATAAATTGTTACTTTTGGCTCTTTTCAAAAATGTTTTTACAAACACTTTAAGGAGCTGAAAAACTATGAAAAACAATGAATTGCTAAAAACATTATTTATAACATACAACCATTCCGAAGGTACACAAAGATTATACACATATGCATTGGAAAAATATGCAACTTATTTTGAAATGGGACTCGATGAACTTCTAAAAGAAGCAGAAAATGATGAAAACAAAGGAATCAAATGGAAACATCGCCGAATCAAAACCAGACTTCTGGAATTCAGACAATACCTACTTGAAAACTATGCCCTAAACACTGTAAAATTAGTCATGATTAATGTCATCAAGTTCTACAAGTTCTATGATATTGAAATCTACGAACTTCCAAAAATCAACGAAAAATCAGTCAAAAAA
>JAFUCN010000022.1 GCA_017459665.1 Methanobrevibacter sp.
GCAGGTACTTGAAAAAGCTATTGGAAATAATTTGAAAGTGCCTAAAGGAAAATACCATAATCGCGAATGCAACTGTTTAATGGGAAGGGATATTGGATTATACAATACTTGTCTTCATGGATGCAGATATTGCTATGCCAATAGTATAGAAATTATCTACTACTTTTCTCTCACTACAAATAATAATATTATTCTTCCTCAATAATTAAAGTTTTGGAAATTCGTTCAAATCGTAGAATTTTAACATATATTCAGATATAAAATAAAAATATTAGTGAATGTATAGAAATAAAAATGTTGTCTTGAACAGTTATTATTTAACAGAGTTGGCTGTATGATGCTGGTCAAAACACAAATAAGAAATGTTAATGTCACCAGATATAGTAAGTGATAACATGATAATAAACGTCGGTGGAAGAACAGATATAGTGAACTACTATACTCCATGGCTATTGAACAGGCTTGAAGATGGATATGCATATTCAAGAAATCCCTTTGCAAGGGAGAATGTTTACAAGTTAAGTTTAAATCCTGAAGATGTTGATTGTCTTCTGTTCTGCTCAAAAAACTACCAACCTATACTGAAACATATAGGTGACATTGATGAAAAGTACAATATATTGTGCAACTACACGATTACTGCATACGGCAAGGACATAGAACCGAAAGTTCCATCAATAAATCAATCTATTAAAACGTTGAAAAGATTATCTGATATTGTTGGTGGCAATAAGATTCTCTGGAGATACGATCCGATACTTCTTACTGAAAAATACACTGTTGAAAAACATCTGGAAACATTTGAGTATATGGCTGAAAAGATCTCGCCGTTAGTTTACAGATGTATCTTCAGCTTTGTAGATATGTACAAAAAAGTTGAAGAGAACATGCCTGAGATAATTCCGCTTGCTGAGGAAGATAAAGTGAAGCTATTGAAAGGGATTGGTGAGATATCAGAGAGATATAATCTTTACACTCAATCATGTGCAACAAATGAAAGCTATGAAAAATATGGTATTCATTCTGCAGGATGCACCACTCGTGAAATTTTGGAGCAGGCTCATGGTGTAGTTTATAAAAATGTTAAAGGAACTGGAATTAGAGAAAATTGTCACTGCATTCCATCAAGAGACATAGGTGCATATAATTCCTGTTTAAGTGAATGTAAATATTGCTATGCTAATCGAAAGCCTGAAATTCCCAAAAATGTTATAAAACTGCATGATGAGAAATCGCCATTATTGCTTGGACATCTTAAGGAAGAGGATAATCTAATTGAAACAAAGGTAATAAGATATATTGAACCTAAACAAACAACTTTATTTGATTTTTAAATTAGTTGTTTATTAAATGATGGTCTATATCAATTATAAAATTTATCAACTAAAACCTATCATTTTACTTTTTTTGAGATTTTTGCAAATATTATAATAGTTATTCTCAATAAGTATATTACTTATTTTATATAAAAAATATAATAAATAATATAATAAATATATTTGGAAATGATTATTATGGGAATTACTTCTTTCATAAAAACTAGACTATTGAATAATAGGGTCGAACAGTACAACACCAGGCGCAGCTATTGGGGTGAGGATGAAAGGCAGCCTAGAACTGACGGAATAAACACAGGTCTTGACTTAGTTGATGCACTTCCGCCGGTAATCAACAAAACAATAGCAAATGCCCGTTATGCTGTCAAGCTTGACGGTTACACTTCAGGTATTCTGAAAAACAGAATTGATAAGGCTAACGTTAATGTGGTATTGGTTGACAAGGAAAACAGGCTCTCCAAAGAGCAGAAACTCACTTTAATCCTTTGGGCCAGAAAAATCGACATCCGCCAGGTTGCTAAAGAGATATTGCAGGGAGGAATGGTTGACGGTGAAGGACTAATCAAGCCTGTCGAGAGATGGGACAAAAGCATCGGCAAATACATCAAGCCTATATTTCTTGAAATAGGTGCCCATGGCTACGGATTGAAAAAGGAGTTCAATGACGACAATGAGGTGCAGCTGTATCTTCATGAAATGCCGAAGGATGTTGTAAACGGAAATCCTGAGGATTTCAACAACTTCATCAGCGTTGAAGAGGGGACACTGACTGTCAAATACGAACCGGAACAGGTAATCAACTTCATGTACAATGAAATATACTCGGAAGCCCAAAGCATTATTTTGAATTGCCTTGATGACATCTATCATAAATGTAACTTGGAGAGAAATCAGGTCGAGAGAATCAACAAGGACAATATCATTGAAGTCAAGCCTTCACTTGATGCAAACGGCCGGCCGTACATTATGGAGCTCTCTTCAACTGCAAAGGAAAACCTGTATGCAGATTATGGAACTACTGCTGACAGCAATGTGGCTATTGTGCCTCCGGGAATTGAATCCAAAATCTTGGGGGGTAACAACTACCAGTCAGACTATACAAGGCAGACCGAGATTTTTAGAAACAATATCCTGAGGACATTTGTAACTCCACAGTCTCAGGCAGGTAATGAAAGATCCAATCAGAACGTTGCAGAATACATCAACGATTCGGCCATTACCGGGTTCATTGTTAATGTGGCCAATGACCAGAAATGGGTCTTGAAATACTGCAATCAGCTATTGAATATGCAGCTGGAACTTATGGGCATTGATGAAAGCCTAAACATTTATTTCAGCTATTCAAGAGATGATGTTTTAAGATACATTATGGAATTGTCTTCTGAAGGTGATGAAATCTATAAAAATTATCTCAGTAACTTTGAAGAGGAACAGCCGGTAGGTGAGAGGATCTTAACGGATAGTGGTGTGGAAATATAATGTGAAATATTACTTTCATAAGTATCTTTAAATATTATTTCATCTAACATATTATATATGAAAATTTCCAATATAGATAACTTAAAAATTGTTAAAACTGATTTAGAACAGTTGAAAACAATTAATTTTGATTGTGGTGACGAAGATTTAAACGAATTCCTATTAAAAGATTCTGTTGAAAATATTAAGAATAATCTTTGCACAATATTTTTATGTATCTATGAAGAGGATGTTATTGGATTTTTTTCACTATCTGCAGACTCAATTAAAATCAATGAAAAACTTAAAATCCAATATCCTCAATACCCTGCAATTAAAATTGGTAGATTGGCAGTGTCTAAGGAATTTCAAAACCAGCATATGGGAAGTTTAATGATCGATTGGGTTGTTGGGTTTTGCAGAAATTTAAGAAATGAAATAGGTATTAGATTCGTTTCAGTTGATGCATATAATAACACCAAAACTATAAACTTTTATAATCACAATCAATTTGTAGAATTAGATTCTGTAAATAAGAAAAATAGAAGGAATATTCCTATGTATAGGGATATCTGTGAAAAATTAAACTAGCACAATATATTTAAATAAAGTGCAATATACTATTTAATATAATAGTTAAAATATGGAGGATGTAAATCATGGCAAGTAAAGTTAATGCTACACCAACATTAGATGGTATCGATGCAAAAAGATTCATTGAAAAATTAAATTCTCCGTCAACACCAAAAGAGGTAGAATCATTAAAAAGAGCTGATGAAGTATTTAAAAAGATTAAATATATTCATTAACTTCTTTTTTTTAATTGTACATAGATTATTTTCATTTTTTATTAAAAAGGATTGAGATATCTTACTGGCATAGTTTATTTGAAGGTAAAAATTTTCATGGGAAAGTTTCACCTGTATATCCTTGTCTCGACGAGGGGCGAATTAGGTGATATATGGGTTCTTCAATAATTCATAAAAATGATTGTAATTTTCCATATGCTATTTTTACAACTTTATTTTTTTTATCATGTCTAAAAATTCATGATATTTTTTCTGATTCATAATTTTTAAAACATTTTTTGAGATTAAAATTAATTTAACAACTTATTTTTTTTAATATTTTCCTCTACTATCACACAAAAAATATAATAAAAGTTTATATAAAATAAGTAATAAATTATATAATAAATATTATAATAAAATGTGATAATCATGAAACATGAACTTTTTGAAGTCGGACTGTATGACTATTCGGATCTGGACAGGCGTCTCAACAAACCTGTCAAATGGACAAGTGATGATTTAAGACAAATTGCTGAAAACTACCGTGGAGGAATCCCATTAACCTCAGAGCACGACAAGGTCTACATAGGCATTGGAAACAATATCGTGTTTGAAGAGGATAAGGGAAAGCTATTCATTGACCTTCCGGATGAGCTTGACATGAAGGGCAAAGGCCTGTCCCCTAAAGTTGATGTTTTACTGAAAGATAACGGAGATTCATTTGGAATTGATACTATGAACCTAATAGATGTTGGCGTAACCAAAAACCCAAGA
>JAFUCN010000023.1 GCA_017459665.1 Methanobrevibacter sp.
CTTTCTGTCGAAGATTTATGTGTATGCGATATATGTGAAGCGCTTGACTTAAATCAGACAACTGTTTCAAATCAATTAAGGATATTACGTGCAAATAATATTGTCAAATATCAAAAAGAAGGTAAAATGGCAAGATATTCTCTTACAGACCTTCATATTGAAATGATATACAAAGTAGGCTTAGAACATATATTAGAATAATTTTTAATTGGTGATAATATGGTAGCAAATAGGTGTTTTAATCCTGATTGTTTGGATGAAATCTGTTTCAATCCAAAACATTACAATTACATCTGTTTTGACCCAAAATGTGAAGATATTCACTGTGAAAATTCTAATCATTATAATAAGCAGTTATTAAAAGACTATCAAAAAGAAACTGATTTAAGCGTATATGATCACAGAGAAGAGATTGACTACGATGAAGATGTTGAAATAAATCTTTGTGGCTGTCCTGATTGTGCAGATGACGACCATCATGACCACAATCACGACCATCATGGTCATGACCACAGTCATGAAAAAGTTGATTCTTGTAGTGATCCTGATTGTTGTGGTCATGATGAGCATGAGCATCATGAACATGGTCATGAACATCATCACGAGCATGTAGAGGTTGATTCTTGTAGTGATCCTGATTGTTGTGGGCATGATGATGAGCATCATGAACATCATCATGAGCATGTGGAAGCGGATGTTTGCACTGATGATGACTGTGGCTGTCATGACGAGCATGAACATCACGAACACGACCATGAGGAAGTAGATTCCTGTTCTGATCCAGATTGCGATTGTCACGACCACGATGACGATGTCGAAATAAGTCTTTGTGGTTGTCCTGATTGTGCAGATGACGACCATGACCATGGACATGACCACGGCCATGAAGAGGAATTATTGGCTGAAGGAAAACCATTAATTGCCAATAGGCCAATTCAAATCATCGTTGCAAGCGGAATCTGTTTTGCAGCAGGCCATATTCTCGAATGGCTATCATTTAATCCGACAATTGTAACCATTATTTTCATGTTAGGTGCACTTATTGCAGGTTATGAAATAGCTGTAATGGCTTATAAGTCATTAGTCAACAAACACACTGTCGGTCCTGCAATGCTGATGTGTATTGCATGTGTCGCATCATTTATCATTGGCCATCCGGAAGAAGGTGCTGCTGTAACATTCTTATATTATATTGCAGAATTCTTGGAGGATTATGCTGAACACAGAGCAAAAAGGTCAATCAAATCATTGGTTGAAATCGCTCCTGAAACTGCAAGAGTCAAAGTTGGCGAGTCTGAAGAAATCAAAAACGTTGATGATGTTAAAATTGGCGAAATCGTTATTGTAAAACCTGGAGATAAAGTTCCATTGGATGGTCAGGTTATTTCAGGTTCTTCATCAATCAATCAGGCTTCAATTACTGGTGAAAGTGTTCCGGTATTAAAAGAGATTGGCGATGAAGTATTTTCTGGAACTGTCAACGAAGACGGTTATCTGGAAGTTGTTGTAACTAAAAAAGCAAAAGATTCAGTTATTTCAAAAATCGTAACATTGGTTAAAAGATCACAGCTCAACAGGTCTGAAACAGAATCTTTGGTTGAGAAAGTGGCTAAGTATTACACTCCTGTCATGATGGTTGCTGCAGCTTGTGTTGCATTCATTCCGCCATTGCTATTTGGCCAGCCATTGGTTGACTGGATTTATAAGGCTCTTTCACTTTTAGTAATCTCATGTCCTTGTGCATTTTTAATCTCAACACCAGTAGGTATGGTTTCTGCTATTACTGCAGCTACTAAAAATGGTGTATTAATCAAAGGAAGTACATATGTGGAGGAGATGCGTGGAGTTAAAGCAGTAATCTTTGATAAAACAGGTACTTTAACAGAAGGAAAACTGGAATTAAGTGAAGTTATCGTATTGGATGATTCTTACTCAAAAGATGATATCGTAAGAATTGCAGCATCCCTTGAACATAACTCTTCACACCCAATTGCGCAGGCCATTGTAAATCATGCAGATTTAAATGACATTGCATTTGATGAAATAGAAGAGTTCAGAAACATTCCGGGTAAAGGTATTGTGGGCCATATTTCTGGTGAGCAATTCTATGCAGCCAATGAGTCCTTAATCGAAGGATCAGAGTTTGATATTTCAAGAGATGAAATAAACAATTATTCTGCTGAGGGTAAAACTCTTGTTTTCATCGGAAATGCCGAAAAGATATTGGCAATCATTACTGTATCTGATAAAATTAGAGACAATGCAGTAGAGGTTATTGATGACTTGAATAAACAGGGTGTCCAGACAATAATGCTTACTGGAGATAACAAGGTTGCAGCTAAAAGCGTTGCAGAAAAACTTGGAATCAACTATGTATACTCCAATCTACTTCCTGAAGATAAGTTAAACATCTTAGATACAATCAGAAACAAGTTTGGTGATGTTGCAATGGTTGGTGACGGCATCAATGATGCACCAGCTCTAGCACGTGCAAACATAGGTATTGCGATGGGTGCTGCAGGATCAGACGTTGCTATCGAAACAGCTGACGTTGCACTGATGCAGGATGATATCTCCAAATTGCCATATCTATTTAGCTTATCTCATAAAACAATGGGAATCATCAAACAGAACATTTCTGTTGCGATTGCAGTTAAATTATTGTGTGTTGTTTTAGCTATTTTAGGCATAATAACTTTGATGATGTCTGTTGGTTTTGGTGATTTGGGATTAACACTTTTAGTAATCTTAAATTCCCTAAGAATTGGAATGGTGAAAGATCCATTATTCTAATTCTCTTTTTTTTCTTTTTAGTATTTGAATAATTTTATATTTGAATAAATTTTAATAATTACTTATGCAAAGTAGAAATAATTCAGATGGTGTGGATGTTCTTTTAGGAAATCCCAAGAAAGCTCTTTTAAATATGTCCATACCTTTGATTATTTCACTTCTTATTTCTAGTTTATATAATTTGATTGATGCTGCATGGGTGTCAGGTCTTGGAGCCGATGCTCTAGCAGGTGTTGGATTTTTCACACCAATATTCATGATTCTTGTTGGTTTTGGAAACGGTTTGGGAGCAGGTGCTGCCTTTGCAATTTCAAAATATATTGGTGAAAATGATAAATTCAAAGCGGACAATGCATCAATACATTCAATTTTGATAAATATTCTTATATCAGTAATAATAACAATTTTACTTTTGCTTTTGCTTGTTCCGATTCTAAATGCCATGGGAGCAGGTCAGACAATCGGCTTTGCAACAGATTATGGGAATATTATTATTTTAGGTTCAATATTCATTATCATGTCAAATGCTTTATATGGTATTTTCAGAGGAGAAGGCGATTCAACCAGGCCGATGTATGCCATGGCGGCTTCAGCTATTTTAAACATGATTTTGGATCCTGTTTTTATCTATACTTTGGGTTGGGGCGTAAAAGGGGCAGCTATTGCAACTTTAATTTCATCAATTTTTGTAATATTGATTCTGATTTATTGGTTTTACATAAAAAAAGACACATATCTAAAGCCTATTTTGAGTAATTTCAACTTTAAAAAGGACATTAGCTTCGATATTGTCAAGGTTGGAATTCCGGCAAGTATCCAACTTTTAAACAATGCTTTTTTTGCTGCGGTCTTTTCAGCATTGCTTGCTTTTGTAGGTTCAACGGATTCGGTTGCAGTATACTCTACAGGCTGGAGAATTGTTATAATTGGAACAACTCCAATATTGGCTATCGGAACGGCTTTAATTAGTGTAATTGCCGCTAATTTCGGTGCAAAAAACTATAAAAATATTCAGATAGCTCACAGATATGCAATGAAAATCTCAATGATTTTTGCATTTGCTGTTGCAATCCTGACAAATGTCTTTGCAGGAGATATTGCCTCAATTTTTGCATCTTCCGGAACCAGTGTGAGAATAGCTTCTGAGCTGACAAGCTTTTTGGCTTGGATTGTAATTTATTATCCGACAATGGCTGTTGGTGTTGCATCAACATATGTTTTCCAGGGTTTAGGCCGTGGAATAACTGCAATGTTTCAGACGATCATGAGAGAAACAGGTTTTACAATTGCTTTCGCGGTTCTGTTTGCTTTAGTCCTAAACTGGGGTGTTTGGGGTGCATGGATGGGAATTGTTTTGGGTGAAATTGTGTCAAACAATTTAACCTTGATTTGGGCTGATTGGATCATTAAAAAACTTTTAACTATGAAATAATATATTTTTTAAATTGTCTTTTTAATACATTTATCTATTTTTTTAATATTAAAGTAATACTTTTTTACAAAAAAGTATTTATACTATGATGAATATAATATTGATTGGAGTTTGAAGTAATCAGTTTATTGAATTTATTATCAACTGCCAAATACACCTATCTTTCAAATATGCCGATCTCCTCCTATTACTTCAAACTGTTTATTTTTTTTTTAAATTAGTGGGGAGGTTGTTTTAAAAATAAGGGATAATAAGAGTTATTCTCTTATTAATCAATATGGTTTAAATCCTTTAAATATATTTTATCATCACATATGGTATCTACTAAGTTCATATCGTGACTAACAAGCAAAAATCCCATTTTTCTCTGTTTTACTATTTTTAAAACGGAATCTAAGATTTGCACTTGGGTTATAGCATCAAGCATTGTAGTCATCTCATCGGCAATTAAAAATTTTGTATTTGGATTAAGAGACCTCAGAACAGAAAATCTTTGAAGTTCTCCTCCAGATAGCTCTTGCGGGAATCTTGTAAGCCATGACTTTTGAATACCAAATTCATTTAGAGCTTCATCGCTCACATCCCAGGATTCAGCTAAAACCTGTTCCATTTTCCATTTTGGATTCATTACTTTTTCGGGGTGTTGGTAAATTAATTGGACTGGTTTAAACCCTTTTTTAGGAAGTGTTTTACCATCAAAGGTCACATTGCCTTCAAATTTGGTGACATATCCGGATAATATTTTACATAAAGTGGATTTGCCGCTACCACTGTCTCCGATTAGTCCTGTAATTTTATTATTATCTAATTCAAGGTTAATATCTTTTAGTAGGTATTTCTTTGCTGAGGGGTATTTGAATGAAATGTTTTCTGCTTTTAGTTCCATTTTATTCACCTTCTTCATAATATTTGAAACATCTAATTTTCTTTTCTCCTAAATTGACAAGTTCTGGTCTTTCTTGTGAGCATCTGTCAAATTTCATGTCGCATCTATTATAATATGGACAGCCAGTTGGTATTTCTCCGTGCAGTGGCTGGTGTCCTTTTGTTAGTTCAAATCCATTTGCAGGCAATGCCTTGTACAATGATTTTGTATATGGGTGAAGCAGGTTTTCCCCATTGCCAGCAAAGTCTTCTGTTTTTGCTATTTCAATTACATATCCTGAGTAAAAGATTCCAATTCTGTCTGCAACTTCTAATGCTGCGTGAATGTCGTGTGTGATTAAAAGAACTCCAATTCCATTTTCTTTCATATGTTTAAAGTGATTTAATGTTTCTTGCACTGTTTTTTCATCAAGTCCGGGTGTAGGTTCGTCTGCAACAACCAATTTTGGGTCTGAGAGTAATGCAGTTGAAACAAGTACTCTTCTTGCCATTCCTCCGGATAATTGGAATGGATACATTTCATCCACTTCTGGTCCTAAATTATAATGTTCAAAGATTTCTCTTTGTTTAATTTTCTTTTCTTTTTTTTCTTCCTCGTTTTGAGTGTTTCCAATTGCCTGGTCTGATATTTTCATTAAAGGATCTAAAAAGTTAACGGATTGTGGAACGAGCACTATGTCTTTTCCTCTTATTTCTTCTTTGTCTTCTTGTGATAGTTCCTTTCCTTTGTATTTAATTTTTCCATTTAATTTGGCATTTTCTGGCAGTATGCCGAAAATTGCGTGTGCAAGTAAACTTTTACCTGATCCGCTTGAGCCTAATACTGCCAATATTTCGCCTTCTTCAATATCTAATGTTAAATCAGTGATAACTTTCAGATCTCGTTGGTTTAGACCTTGGGTATACTGAATGAATGAAATTGAAACGTTTTCAACATCTAATAATTTGTCCATTAAATCACCTTTTCACTTTCGAATGATAAGTTTTAAATACTAATTTGTACTTTATCAATATTAAAGTTATTCAAAATTAACAAAAAAGTATTACTAATCAAATAAATTATTATAAAAAAGTAATACTAATTAGTGGTGTTAATGATGGATGTTGAAATTAAGCAGTTAAGTGATGACTTACAACAAATTCAGGATGTTCAAAAATTTTTATTTAAAATGATAAAACTTGAGTTTGGTTATGATTATGTTCCTGAATGGCATCAGGATGTTGTAAATTTAAAGGATTTTTACATTGCTCCAGAAAAAAATAATTTTTTCGTGGCATATGCTGAAACCGGTGAAATTATTGCTACAATTGGCATTAGAGCTTATGATAAAGACTTTCCGGAGTTTGAGGAGTTGTATTCTAAAGATACAACTTCAAGTATTTGGAGACTGTTTGTAGATAGGCGATGTAGACGTTGCGGATTAGCTTCAAAAATGTTTTCTATTGCTGAGAACTTTGCAAATAAAGTTGGTTATGATGATATCTATCTTCATACTCATAAAAACTTGGATGGGGCTTTAAAATTCTGGACAAAAATGGGTTTTGTGGTTATACTTGATGCTGAAGATGATTTGGAAACAGTTCATATGGACAAGGAAATCAGAGAACTGGAGATTAGTTCAGGGGTCACTGATTTAAGCTATGCTGTAAAATTATGATTTTTTAATAAATTTCTGTGTATGTGGGCAGGCATAAATGCATTTGCCACATACAGTATCTGCTTTTCCCAGGTTTTCTTTTGAAATCTTTAAAGCATATTTCTCACATTTTTTATCGTCATAAAAATCATTTCTTTTTAGTTTATGGTTCCATTCTATTCCACTTATCGCACATCCTGGGCATGCATCTTTACATATTTCACATTTTCCGCATTTTGATTTTAAAATGGGATTTCCAACAGGAAGTGGGGCATCGGTTAAAACGGAGGATAATCTCAGTGCAGATCCGTATTTTGTCGTTGTAAATAGTGCTGATTTTCCAATCCACCCAAGGCCGGAACGTGTTGCAATGGTTTTGTGTGGCAGTTCAAATGAGTTGTATTCACCAAAATCGGTTCCTAATCTTTTTTTAGTTTGGGCATATGCTCTGTAGTCATGTTTTATTAAAAACTTTTCACATTTCTCTCCAAGTTCATCTAATCTGGAATTCAAACTCACTAATTCTTTAACATATTCTGGAGTTGGGGCATTTTGCATATTTCTTATAATTTCTTTTGGATAGGTTATGTAAAATACTACTCCATTGTTTAATCCAGGTTTTGGTGTGAAATTTCTTATATCTGCAAATCCGACTTCATTTGCACCATTTTTTATCAGGTATTTCTTTAGTTTGTGAGATAAATCCATGGGCGAATATTTGATTATACGATTATTTAAATTTAAGTTTTGTATTACTTTTCATTCATTCTGTAAAGGTTTTTTGTTTATTTATATTATATTGTCATAATGTATTATGTAATCCTGATTTTCTAATTTTGAATAATTCTTATTTTTACAGGATTTTAATAAATATTTTTTAATTTTTAAATTTGACTTTAAAAGTAATAAATACCTTTTTATATTAATTGTGATTTATAAATTATTATTATTAAGATAATATCCAAAAGTATTACTATTAGAGTATTTTTGAAGTAAAAAGTATTACTTATTATTTTAATAGTGTTGAAAGTTTTATGGTGAAATTTTATGGATAAAAAATTATTAATCGGTGGAGCTGTAGTTCTAGTGGTTATTATTGTTGCTGCTTTTGCATTGATGGGTGGTTCAACAGACTCTGATCCAACTCATTTAACTGTTGCAGCACACAGTAATATTGTAGAACCAGAATCTGGTTTCAACCCGCTTACTGGTTGGGGATGCGGACACCAGAATTACAATCCATTAGTGCAAAGTTGTTTATTTAAGGCTGATGAAAATGGAGATATTGTTCCTGACTTAGCTACTGATTATTCAATTAGTAGTGATGGTTTAACTTGGACTGTGAATGTTAGAAATGACGTTAAATTCTCAGATAACTCTACTTTTGATGCAAATGATGTTGCATTTACATTTAACACAGCAAAAGATACGGAATCTGATTTGGATTTAACTAATATTGATAAAGTGACTGCAGTAAATGATACTTGTGTTGAATTTAAATTAGTTGAGCCAAGGTCTACTTTTATTTATGATTTAAGATATTTAGGTATTGTGCCTGAAGAATACGACGAATCTACTTATGGAGAAAACCCTGTTGGTACTGGACCATATGTATTGGATCATTGGGATAAAGGTCAACAAGCAATATTCACACTAAATGACAATTATTATGGGGATACACCATACTTTACTCAAATTACATTATTATTCCCTGAAGAAGCTACATGGTTAGAACTCGCTAAATCTGGTGATGTTGATGTTGTGCCTGTCGCAACTTCTGCATTAAATCAGACAGTTGACGGATATCAATTCTATGAAGTCTCTGCTGGAAGAGCACAAGGAGTATCTTTACCATATCTTGAAGATACTGGTCTTGTAAGTCCTGCAGGTTCCAAAATAGGTAACAATGTAACTGCAGATAAAGCAATTAGGGAAGCATTAAATGTAGGTGTTGACCGTCAAGCTATGTGTGATGAAATATTCTCTGGTCATGCTACTCCTGAATTTACAAGTGTAGATACAAGAACTTATGCAAATCCTGATGCTATGGTTGCGGATAGTGATGTAGATGCTGCTAAAGAAATCTTAAAAGAAGGTGGTTGGACAGATACTGATGGTGATGGAATCGTTGAAAAAGATGGTGTAAAAGCATCATTTGATTTATATTATCCTCCGGATTATCTTGACAGACAATCCTTATCAACTGTATTTGCTGAACAAGCAAAAGAAATCGGAATTGAAGTTAACCTCGTTGGTGCTGATTGGGATACAATCTATCAGAACATGTACAGCTCAGCTGCATTAATGCAACAGACTTCTCCAGATCCATATAAATCCATTTATCAGCAATACCACAGTAAAGAAGCAGATGATTTCTATATGAATCCTAATTTATACAATAATTCCGATTCTGATAAATTAATGGAAGAAGCTATGCATACTAGTGACTTAACTCAGGCTGACTCATTATGGGCACAATCCGCTCTCGTTAATGGTGGAGGTTGGGGTCCTGCTGGTGATGCTCCATTTGTATGGTTAGTTAACTATGACTACAACTATTTCATTAAAGATGGTATTGATATTGGAAATCAACCTGACGGTTTTGGAAACGATGTTTTAATTAATATCTGTGATTGGACAAGAACCAATTCTACAGCTTAAAACATCTTTTTCTTTTTTTTATTTTTTTTTAAAATTTAAGGGGGTTTATTTCATTGAATAAACAAAAAATAGCAAAATATTTTGGTTTTAAATTAGTTCGTTTCATAATATTGATGATTGCTGTTGCAATATTTAGTTTTGTGTTATTAGATTTATCCCCTATTGACCCGGTTAGTGCTTATTTAAAAGGTGCTGCAGTATCAGAAGCTCAAAGACAGATTCTAGAACAATATTTTGGGACTAATGTTCCGTTACCAACAAAAATATATCATTGGCTTTTGGATTTAGTTCAAGGTAACCTGGGAACTTCTTTAATATATCTTGCTCCAGTTATGGATGTAATTATTGAAAAATTTTCTGCATCTGTAGTGTTGATGGCGATTTCATGGTTGCTTAGTGGAATTATAGGTTTTGCATTGGGTGTAGTTGCTGGTAAAAACAAAGGGTCATGGATTGATAAGGCAGTTAAAGTGTATTGTTATGCAATCCAATCAGCTCCATCTTTTTGGGTAGGGATGCTTATTTTAATGGTATTTTCAGTATATCTTGGATGGTTCCCAATCGGATTTGGTGTTCCAATTGGTGTTAGAAGTACGGATGCCACATTCATGGAATGGGCAACAAGACTTGTTTTACCTACTTTAACACTTAGTTTAGTCGGTTTAGCACCAATAGCAATGTATACTCGAAATGAATTAATCCAAGTTTTATCTTCAGATTATGTGTTATTTGCAAAATCTAGAGGAGAAAAAGGTTGGGATTTAGTAAAAAATCATGGAATACGAAATATTCTATTGCCTGCAATTACACTGCAGTTCTTGTCATTCAGTGAATTGTTTGGTGGTGCAGTATTGGTGGAACAAGTATTCTCATATCCTGGAATTGGTCAAACAGCTGTTGCAGCAGGTCTTCAAAATGATGTTCCTCTATTTTTGGGAATTGTTCTTATCAGTGCAATATTCGTATTTGTAGGTAATCTGTTAGCTGATATTTCTTATTATTTCATAGATCCAAGAATTAAGGAGAATGAGTTCAATGATTAAGAAAAAATCTAATGATAATGGGCCGTGGGTGTTGTACCATGCAAATCTCAGAACAAAAACTCTTGTAATTATTGGATTATCAGCATTGGTGATAATAAGTATTTTTATTAGTGGTTATTTTGTAAGGGATATTCCAACCAGCTTTATTAGTGCAAATCAGATGCCGTCATTAGAGCATCTTTTCGGTACTGATTGGATGGGAAGAGACATGTTTCAGCGAACAATTGCGGGTCTTGGATTAAGTTTAATGGTAGGTTTTATAGCATCCGCTGTTAGTACATGTATTTCTATACTTTTGGGTTTGTTTTCAAGTTTCAATAAATTTGCGGATGAAACCGTTGCGGGAATTATAGATTTATTTGGTTCAATACCCCATATCCTTTTGATTATTCTTGTTTCTATAATGTTTGGCGGAGGTGTTTTCGGTGTAGTTATGGGTGTAGGTTTAACACACTGGACTCCACTTGCAAGAGTTCTTCGTTCAGAGGTAAAAGAGATTAGAACAAAAGAATACATTAGTTTAGCTGAAAATCTTGGTAGAACAAAAGTATGGATTGCAATAAAACATATTTTGCCTTTGATTGTTTCTCAAATTATTGTGGGGGTTATCTTAATGTTTCCTCATGCCATCATGCATGAAGCGGCGATTACATTTTTAGGATTTGGTTTACCACCACATGAACCGGCAATTGGGGTAATACTGTCTGAATCAATGAACTATTTATCCTCAGGATATTGGTGGTTAGCATTTTATCCGGGTTTATCATTGTTGATTGTAGTATTATTATTTGATTTAATTGGTGAAAATGTTGAAAAATTGCTTAATCCAGAAACTGCTCAGGAATAAGGGAAATATTTAATTTCTCTTTTTATTTTTTTTAGGGATATTATGAGTATTTGTATTAAAGAAGTAAATGATGATGAAATTTGTGCGGTTAAAGATTTCTTATATGGTCAAATTAAAAAGGAATATGGTATTGGTCCTACTCCTGAGTTTCATTTTGATATTGAAGGGTTAAAGGAGTACTACATGATTCCTAAAAGAAACAATTTTTTTGTTGCATATGATGGGGAAAATATTGTCGCAACAGCAGCTATCAGAGCTTATGATAGGGATTACGAATTTTTCAGAGGCATTTATTCTGAAAAAGATACTGCAAGTATATGGCGGTTGATGGTTGATAAAGATTATAGAAGAAATGGTCTTGCACGAATGCTTGTTGGATATATGGAAGATTTTGCAAGAAATGAGGGTTATGATAGAATTTATCTTCACACACATAGATATCTTGATTCTGCCATACCTTTTTGGAAATCTTTAGGTTATTCCATCACTGTTGAAGAAGATGATTATGATGAAACTAGTCATATGATTAAAATTTTATAAATTTTTCTTTTTTATATCCTGTTTTGTTTCAATATTTTTTGTAATCTTGTTCATAGTAATTTTTAAATAGTTTGATGTTAAAAACTATTAAGTGTAATATCTTTTTAATTATAAGTATTACTTAATTCTTAAAATTATATATTATAGTAATACTTTCTGTGGATATTACTTTAAACTTTATTAAAATACATATATGAGGAAAAAATATGGAAACTAAATATATAATTGGTGCAATTGTAGCAGTTATCGTTGTTATTGGTGTAGCTGCATTTGCTTTAGGTGGTGGAAGCACAGAACACGCTGCTAATGAATTGGTAGCTTGTGTTGCTGCTCATGGTGAAGAACCGGAATTTGGTTTTGACCCAATGCATGGTTGGGGATATCATGATTCTGGAACTGAACCGCTTATACAGAGTACAATTCTTAAAAGGGATAAAGATAATAATTTTGTAAATGATCTTGCGACAGATTATGAAATTTCAAGTGATTTTAAAACATATACAGTAACTATACGTGATGATGTAAACTTCACCGATGGTTCTCAATTAACTGCAAATGATGTGGCATTTTCATATAATAAAGCAAAAGAATTAGGTGAAGGAGCCGATTTAAGTTCTATGAAAGAAGCAAAAGCTGATGGGGATAAAGTAGTATTCACACTTGATAAATCAGATTCAACATTTATTAATAAATTAACTGATGTGGGAATTGTTCCTGAAGCTAATTATGATGAAGATTCATATGGTCAAAACCCAATTGGTTCTGGACCTTATAAATTAGCTCAATGGGATAAAGGACAACAATTTATCTTAGAAAAAAATACTGATTATTATGGAGAAGAACCATATTTTGATAAAATAACCAATCTCTTTTTAGACTCTGATGCGGCATTTGCAGCAGTTAAAAATGGAGATGTTGACATTGCTGAAGTTCCAGTATCCTATGCAAATGAAAATGTAGATGGATATCACATGGAGTACTTTGATTCAATAGATGTGCGGGGCGTATCTTTACCTACTCAAATGGATGAAGGAAAAGTAAGCGAAGACAATGTTACTATTGGAAATAATGTAACTGGTGACCCAGCAATACGTGAAGCATTAAATATAGGTATTGATAGGGAAGCATTGCTTGATGGTGCATTAAATGGTTATGGTGATGTAAATTATAATGGTGTTGCTGACCAATTAGCTTGGTCTTTTGATTCAACATTTGAAGACGGTCAAGTTGATGAAGCGAAATCAATTCTTGAAGCTGCTGGATGGAAAGACAGTGATGGTGATGGAATTGTTGAAAAAGATGGACAAACTGCATCTTTCTCAATTTATTATAACTCACAAGCATCTGAAAGACAGGCTATTGCTGTAACTCTAGCTGAACAAGCTAAAGAAATAGGTATTGATATTACTCCAGTTGGAGGCAGTTGGGATGATATTGATCCAGTAAAATACAGTCAAGGAGTAGTATGGGGATTCGGTTCAGCAGACCCTATGGAAATCCAACATCAATATGATTCAAGAGTAGCTGCGGTAGGTTATGATAATCCTGAAGCACTTAATGACTCTGCTGTAGATTCATTAATTGATGCAGCTATGTCTCAAGACCTTGATAGTTCCTATGCTACTTGGTCTCAAGCTGCTCAAGAGGCTAACTCCAATTACCCATTTGTATGGGTTGGAACTATGGATTATACTTACTTTGTAAGTGATTCATTGGACATATCTAATAGTACACACCTTATATATCCTCATGGTGGAGATATATGGGGTAACATCTACGATTGGAAACGTGTTGATACAACTTCAGATTAAATGGTTTATATTTTTATAAATCATTTTCACTTTCTTTTTTTTTAAATAAAATTATAAGAGTTGATTTAAATTAACAATAAGAAATTAGCTAAATTTTTAGGATTTAAGGCTATTAGATTACTAATTTTATTAATTGTTATTGCAGCAGTAAGTTTCATTATGATTCAATTATCTCCAATTGATCCGGTTAAAGCTTATCTTGGACAAAGAATTGTCAGTCAGGAACAACTAGCAATAATGGGTGATTATTGGGGAACAAATCTATCATTGGGTGAAAGAGTAGTGGGTTGGCTTCAAACATTGGCCTCTGGAAGTATGGGTTTTTCATTAATCTATAGAGTTCCAGTAACTGAAGTAATTATGCAAAAATTTACAGCTTCACTAACTCTTATGGTAGTCTCTTGGGTGATTTCTGCAATTGTCGGTTTTGGATTGGGCATAATTGCAGGTGCAAAAGAGGGTAGTTGGATTGATAAGGCAATTAAAACTTATTGTTACATTTTACAGTCTACTCCAACTTTTTGGATAGGTTTAGTACTTTTAATGGTTTTTTCAGTATATTTGGGTTGGTTCCCAATTGGACTTTCGGTTCCGATGGGGCAGTTAGCTGATACGGTTACATTCTGGCAATGGTTATACAGGTTGATATTGCCTGCAATAACTCTGAGTATTGTGGGGATTGCTTCTTTAACTATGTATACAAGAGATAAGTTAATAAATGTTAAAAAAAGTGATTATTTCTTATTTGCACAAGCTAGAGGAGAAAGTTTCTGGGGAATTATTAAAAATCACGGAATTAGAAACGTATTGCTTCCTGCAATTACAATTCAGTTTTTATCATTTAATGAATTATTCGGTGGGACAATACTTGTCGAACAAGTTTTCGCATATCCTGGAATCGGTCAAGCAACAGTTGCGGCTGGTTTAAGATCAGATGTTCCTTTATTATTAGGTATTGTGATTATAAGTACTATTTTCGTATTTGTTGGAAATCTTCTTGCTGATGTGATATATAAATATGTTGACCCAAGAATAAGGAGTGAGGATGATGAGTGAGATGCCATGGTATAATAAAGGATTATTTAGTTCTTTAAACTTGCGACAAAAAACACTTTTAACAATTGGGCTTACTGCATTAGTTTTATTCATTGTTTTCATTAGTGGGATGATGATTGATGCTAATTTGCCAACAAATTTCTCTATAAAAATGCAAGGTCCATCATTTGAACATATTTTTGGTACTGATTGGATGGGTAGGGATATGTTCATAAGAACAATTAAAGGTTTGAGTTTAAGCATTGTAATTGGATTGGGTGCATCAATAATTTCCAGTATAATTGCTACAATTTTGGCATTTATTGCAAGTTTCAACAAATATTGTGATACATTTGTGTCATGGTTAATTGATTTATTTGCATCAATTCCCCATATTCTGTTAATAATGATGATTTCAATCGGATTAGGTAAAGGTGCTTTTGGTGTTATAATGGCAGTGGCATTTTCTCATTGGGTAAATTTAACAAGAGTACTGCGGGCTGAAGTATTACAAATTAAAACATCTGAATATGTAGCTTTATCTTCAAAATTTGGCAGAAGTAAATTATGGATTGCAAAAGAACATATTTTGCCGTTAGTGTTGTCTCAGATATTTGTAGGGACATTACTCGTATTCCCGCATGCAATTATGCACGAATCAAGCGTAACATTTTTAGGATTTGGTTTATCACCACATGAACCGGCAATTGGTATTATTCTATCTGAATCAATGTCATATCTTGCAATGGGGGCTTGGTGGTTGGCATTCTTCCCCGGTGCATCTCTGTTGATTGTAGTGTTATTGTTTGATATTATTGGAGATAATTTAAAAAGATTATTTGATCCATCCGAAGCAAATAACTAGGGTTAAGTGATATAATGGAAAAATTATTGGAAGTAAATAATTTGTCAATATCTTTTACACAGTATGTTCAAGGATTAAATAGGCATGATTTGAAAGTAATTTCCGATTTGACTATTGATGTTATGGAAAATGAAATTGTTGCTATTTTAGGTTCGAGTGGTTCAGGGAAAAGTCTTTTAGCTCATTCTATTTTAGGAATTTTACCTTATAACTCTCATGTTTCTGGAGAAATAAAGTATAAAGGCAATATTTTAACTCAAGAATTAAAGGAAAAGTTAAGAGGTAAAGAAATTTGTTTAATACCTCAATCAGTAAATTTCCTAGATCCTCTTATGAAAGTGTCTGAACAAGCAATTGGCGAATGTAAAGATGAAAACGAACACAATGAGAAAAAATTAAGGCAAAGGGAAGTTTTTGATAAATATGGATTGGATGAAAGTGTTGATGATTTGTATCCTTTTGAATTGTCTGGAGGAATGGCTAGAAAAGTATTATTATCAACTGCATTAATTGGAAATCCTAATCTATTAATTGCTGATGAACCAACACCAGGCCTTGATAGAAAAAGTGTTGAAGAAACAATTGAAGATATCAAAAATCTAAAAGAGAATGGTAAAGGTGTTTTATTAATCACTCATGAGATTGATGTTGCTTTAAAAACAGCTGACCGTATTGCAATATTCTATTCAGGTTATGTGATTGAAATCAATAAAGTTGAAAATTTCAGCGATACCGATAAGTTGTTACACCCATATACTAAAGTTTTAATTAATGCTCTTCCAAGAAATGGATTCAATTTTAGTGAAGGTGTTCAACCTTTAGATGATGTTTCTGGCTGTCCTTATTATGAAAATTGCCCTGTAAGATTGGATAAATGTGAGAATAACATCCCACAACTAATTGAACATAATGGTGTAATGATTAGATGTTTCAATATTGGAGGGGTTAATGATGAACCTTAAGGCAAATAACATTTCTTTTTCATACAATAAAAAGAGAGAAATATTAAAAGATGTATCCTTGTCTCTTAATAGTAATCAGATAATTGGTTTAATAGGAGATAGTGGTAGTGGTAAATCGACATTATGTAAAATTTTGGCAGGATATATTACAAATTATGATGGTGATGTAACAATTGATGGTAAAAAAATACCTGATAAGGATTTTTATCCTGTTCAATTGATTTTTCAACATCCTGAAAAGACTATGAATCCTAAATGGAAGATGGAGAAGGTGTTAACAGAATCATGGAACCCTCCTCAAAATTTAAAAGATATGTTTGGTCTTAAAGATAATTGGTTAACTCGTTGGCCTAATGAACTTTCTGGCGGTGAATTGCAACGTTTTAGTATATTAAGGGCACTTAATCCTAAAACTAAGTTTATCATTGCTGATGAAATTTCGACCATGCTTGATGCTTTAACACAAGTACAAATATGGGAAGCTCTAATTAATTATTCTAAAGCTAATAATATTGGTATATTGGCAGTTAGTCATGATATAGAGTTGCTCGAAGTTTTATGTGATGATATTCTACATTTTGAGGATATTAATAATCTCTAAAATCAAAATTCACTTTTTTTATTCTTTTTTTAATGTTCTATTTAGTTAATTGATTAAATTTTTCAATTTATTTGATGGAAATTTTCCTAAAAACTTATTTTATATAGTGCTAAATATTATAGTAATGAAAAGAACAGCATTAAAAATAGGATACATAGGCACTAATTTTCACGGTTTTCAAAGACAACCTGATTTGAGAACTGTGGAAGAGGAATTAATCTACCATTTGCGCAAACTAGACTACATTGATGATTTAAAGGCTTCCAGATTCAGAATTGCAGGCAGAACCGATGCGGGAGTTCACAGTCTGGGAAATGTAATCAGTTTTCAGTCAGAAAAGGAAGTTCGAGTAAATGAGATTAACAACTCATTGCCTGATGATATTCAGATTTTAGCTTCAGCACCTGTCAGATATGCCTTTAAACCGAGATATGCTCAAATGAGACAGTATCGCTATATGCTGTTTCAAGATTTAGACATTGATAAGTTAAAAGAGGTTGCAGAAGTCTTTAAAGGAACACACAACTTCACTAATTTCACAAAGCGTTTCCAAAAGACAACAACTCGAACAATTGATGACATTAAAGTTACAAAAGTCAATTTGGACGATTATCACAAAAAGGAATTTCCTAATCTTCATGATACTCTCAGCCCAATCTTTATTGATATTTATGGGGAGTCATTCTTATGGAATATGGTAAGAAAAATGATGAGGGTTTTTGTTGATGTGGCTAATGGGAAAATGGATTTGGACGAGGTTGAAAGGCTTTTAAATCCATCAGAAGATGAACCGAGAGCTTATATCAAAGTCATGGAACCTGACTATCTGATTTTGATGGATATTCGCTATGATGGAATCAAATTCAAATATGATGATTATGCATGTGAAAGATTCAGAAGAAATCTTGCAGATTCTCTAACTGATTTGCAAAAAAAATATGCCATTCGTGAATCGATGATAAAAAGTTTAAATGATATGCAGTTATAATATTATGTAGAGGTGTTTTAATGGGCCTAGTGTATGATGTTTTTGACAGATATTCTATAATTAACATTATTGTTGGTTTTGCTTTGGGATATTATCTGGCTGTTTTCCACGATGATCCCAATTTGTGGATTATTGCAGCTGTAGTTATTATTATAGTGGGTGCAATAGTTTCCATAATGCCTGTTATTGCAAGTGTACGTGCAAAAGCACGTGGTGAAGGTGAAATTTCGATACCTGAACTTTTGGAAGCATTTTTGCTTAATATTGCAATGCTTGCTGTATCAACTTCACTAGGATTTGTAATAGGTTCTATTGCAATCGGTAATTTTATTATCGATTAACTTTTTTTATTTCTATTTTTTTGAATTTCGTAAAAATTTTTAACTGTTTTAATTAAATATATTTATTAAGTGATATTATGAAAATAGCAACAATTTTAGGAACAAGGCCGGAAATCATTAAGATGGCTCCGATTATTGATGAAATATCAAAAAGAGGCATTGACCAGATTGTTTTACACACCGGTCAGCATTATGATAAGGAAATGTCAGATAATTTCTTCAGGGATTTGGAAATTCCTGCTCCTGATTATAATATTCATGTGGGATCAGGCACTCACGGTAAGCAAACAGGTTTGATGATGCAAGGAATCGAAGAGGTTCTTCTTGAAGAAAAACCTGATATTGTTCTTGTTCAGGGTGATACAAATGCAGTACTTGCAGGTGCACTTGTCTGTGCTAAACTGCATATTGCCGTCGGGCACGTTGAGGCAGGACTCAGGTCATTTGACATGACAATGCCTGAAGAGATTAACAGGATGGCTGCAGATGTCTGCTCAACAATGTATTTCATTCCGACAGAACAGTCAGCAATTAATCTTCTGGCTGAAGGATTTTCAAGGGAAAACTTATTGATTACAGGAAACACTGTTGTAGATGCATGTTTCAGACACTTGGAAATAGCCAAAAAAAGAGGTTTTGAAGAGGAATCTTTAGCTGAGCTTGATATTGAAAACATGGAAAACATTTTGACTTTAACAATGCACAGAGCAGAAAACGTTGATGACAAACAGAGAGTAACCAACATCATCGGTGCTTTAAAAGAGTTAAGTGACATGAACATTATTTTCCCAATTCATCCAAGAACCAAAAATACTTTACAGAACTTTGGCCTATTCGATGAATTGAATGATTTGGAACATGTTCATATCGTAAAGCCGATTGGTTATCTTGATTTTTTACTTTTAACTTCAAATTCAACTTTGATTTTAACCGATTCAGGAGGTCTTCAGGAAGAGGCAATCACATTGAATGTTCCTGCATTGACTTTAAGGTACAATACAGAAAGGCCTGAAACAGTAACTGCCGGAGGAAACATTCTAGTCGGTTCAGATAAGGAAGTTATTTTGGAAAATGCCAAAAAGATTTTATCAGATGAGGACTTTGCTAACGCAATGAAAAATGCTCCAAACCCTTATGGTCAGGGTAATTCAGCTAAATTGACTGTTGATGCAATAGAAAAATACTATGAAGATGGTCTATTGGATATTAAGGCTCCTGAAGATATCATGTCTTCATTTGAAAGAAAAATGGCTTCAATTGATGAGGACATAACTGTTAAAGACTTTGAGGCAAAAGAAAATGCATTAGTCCACATGGTATTTGATGGCGATAAAATGCGTTTCCCGGCCGATGATTTGAATCTAAATGGTATGATGATTAATTATGATAAAAGAGAATGATTCAATGTTAGTATTTGAATACTTCACGGCTTCAGGTGAAAAAGACAGGTCTATCATATCAGAAGCTGAGGCTTTAATTTTTTCACTTATAGATGATTTAAGTGATTTTAACGTTGATTGGGTGATTAATGATTCATATAAAAATAAGATAATGGAATATGATAATGTTAATCCGGTTTTCATTGATTGTGACATTATCGACTGGCTTTTAGACAATGCTAAAAACTTCAACAATGCTATTTTCATTGCAGGTGAGAACAATAATAATCTATACAGGATTACTAAAATCCTTGAGGAAAATGGTGTAAATATTTTCACATCATCTGCAGAAGCCTGTCTGAAAGCATCCGATAAGTTTGCAACCTATGAAAGTTTATTTAACATTGTTCCCCAACCAAGGTCATTCAGATTTAAAATTGATTCAAAGGGCTATTGGAAAAGAGCTATTGAAAACTTGCATGAAAAATGGCAAGCTGAAGATCCTTTAACTCCACTTAAATTAATTATAAAACCGTTGATTGGGGTTGATTGCGAGGATATTGTTGTTATAAATGACATTGCTGATTTGTCATATGATTTGGAAAAGATTTATCCTCCCGAATCAAGAATCATTGTTCAGGAGTATGTTGATGGAACTGATATTAGCGTTAGTTTAATATCAGACGGCAAAAAGGCGGTTCCATTAAGTTTGAATGAACAATTTGTGGAGTTAAATTCTGATGAGGGCACATATTTCGGAGGAAAACTACCATATGACAGTAAATATAAAGATGAAGCATTTGAAATTGCAACAAAAGCTGTTGAATCAATTGACGGATTAAAAGGATTTGTTGGTGTTGATTTATTGATAAATAATGATGAAAAAGATGTTTATTCTGTTTATCTGCTTGAAATCAATTCAAGATTCACAACACCCTATGTTGGTTTAAATAAAATAACTAATTTCAATATTGGAAAGTCTATAATTGAGTTATTAAACGGTGATTTAAGCATTGATGATTTGGATGTTTCTTTAGATGGTGAAGTTGAATTCAAAAAAGTTGGAGACGAACTGGAAGTAAGGAGAATTTAATATGAAAGTAGCAGGATTTGATATTGGTGGTGCAAACACTGATTTGGCAATAATCGATTTTGATGGTGAAGAAATAAAAAACATCGAAGTTGATTTTACATATCTCCCGATGTGGAGCAATAATGATGATTTATCAAAAATCTTGATTGAATTAATAGAAAATATTTGTCCAGTTTCTGAAATCGATGCTGTAGGTATTTCAATGACTGCAGAGCTTGTCGATGCATACGATACAAAAAAAGATGGAGTATTGGATGTCGTTAAAAAATGTGAAGACACATTTGACTGTCCGATAGCTTATGTTGGTATCGACGGAATGCTGTCAAAATCCGAAATTGAACAGACTCCACTTAAAGCGGCAGCAGCCAATTGGATTGCAACAGCTCAAATCGCCACCTTAATATCTGATAACTGTATATTTATTGACACTGGAAGTACCACAACAGATATTATTCCAATTAAAGATGGAAAAGAATGTGCAATAGGAAAATCTGACTTTGACAGGTCTGCAACTGGAGAACTTGTTTATACTGGTACTTTAAGAACAAATCTCGCGAGCTTTTTGGATAAGGTCGAGTTAAACGGTAAGCAATATAGAGTGGCCAGCGAACTGTTTGCCCAAACGGCAGATGTTTACACAGTTTTGGATTTAATCACTGAAGAGGACTATGTCTGTGACACTTTTGATGGCGAAGGCAAATCAAAAATTGATTGTGCAAAAAGGATTGCCCGTGTTGTCTGTGCTGATTTGGAAATGCTGTCCATGGATGATATTGTTGAAATGTCAAAATTCATTCATCAAAAACAGGTCGAACAGATTGCTGATGGCTTAAAGCAGGTTGTTGAAACTCAAAAATTGGATTTGATTGTTACAACAGGTCTTGGAAAAGATATTCTTGATAAAAAAGCTGCAGAACTTTTAGGCCTTGAAGTAAAATCCATGGGCGATATCCTGACTGATGAGGAATGTGTTGTAGCTCCTGCTGTTGGAACTGCTGTAATGATGAACAGGTATCTTTAATACCATACCTCTTTCAGTCCAAGCAGATAAGCGCAACTGTTGGCTATTAGATGTATTATTAAGGTTAGCGCAATAGCTATTATGACAAATAACCAGTTGAGCTCAACAACAAATGCTACTAAAATCAATGCCACTATTAAAAAATCTAACTGATCGAGAATTGGTGCAGGTTTTCCTCTTCCAATTCCAAGTCTTCTTTTTAAAAAACTGCCTAATGCATCACCTAGAATGGCACCAAAACCAAGTAAAAAGCCGATTAGTATTCCGCTATTTACATCGGTGATAATAGGGGTAATGATATATTGTCCAATTTCTGCAATTATGTCTGGACCGAAGTAGCCCTGAACAGCACCTGTCAGAATACCAATGAGTGTTCCAGCTATAACGCCTCTCCAAGTAACTCCATCTCCAATCCAACGGGCGCCTTTACTGTCACTTTTACCGAAATCAACAGGTGTTCCACCACCGAAAGCGAGTGCTCCGCCATTTGAAAAATAGGCTGGAAGTATAAAGTAAAGTGTAGTGGCACATGCAAGCAATAAAATTTGGACATCAATATTCATTAAAATTTTTCTCCAGTTTAATTTAGTTTTTATATTCTATAATATTGTTTTTCTACTATATAATTAATTAAGTTTAAATATTATATTACTTTAAATATATTATATTATGTAAGTTTATCTAACGAGGTCAAAATTGTTAGAAAAAGGTGATTTTTTTGAAAATTAAAAGTACAAAAAGTTTATGTCCAGAGTGTGGCAAACCTCTTGATGCTGAAGTTTATGATGAAGACGGCAAAATCCTCATCAAAAAAACTTGTGACGAACATGGAGAATTTGTAAACACTTACTGGAGCGATGAAAAATTATACAATAGGGTAGAAAAATTTATTCCTACTATCACATCTATTGAAAACCCTTCTGTAGAGGATACTGCTTCCTGTCCAAGCAATTGCGGATTATGTTCAAAACATGAAACTTCTACTGTATTGGGTTTGATTGATGTAACAAATAGATGTAATCTAAAATGCCCAGTATGTTTTGCTAATGCAGCTGCTGCAGGATATTTATATGAGCCTACTCAAGATGAGATAAGGCAAATGCTTAGGAATTTAAGGAATTTAAAACCTCACCCATGTCCAGCTATCCAATATGCTGGTGGTGAACCTACTGTCAGAAAAGATATAGTTGATTTAATCAAAATGGCAAAAGAAGAAGGTTTTACTCATGTTCAGATAGCTACTAATGGTATAAGATTAGCTAAAAGGGAAAATTTGGCTGGTGAGTTGAAAAAAGCAGGTTTAAACACTGTTTATCTTTCTTTTGAAGGTGTGACTCCTGAACCTTATATTAAAAATAAAGGAAGAGATTTGCTTCCGGATAAAATACAGGCTATTGAAAACTGTAGAAAAGCAGGTTTAGGTGTTGTATTGGTTCCTACCTTAGTTAAAGGAGTCAATGACGATCAAGTCGGTGAAATAATCAAATTCGCTTTTGACAATAATGATATCATTTATGGTGTTAATTTCCAACCGGTTTCATTTTCAGGAAGAACTCCATCAGAGCATGTGGAAGAGCAAAGAATCACTATCCCTGATTTTGTCAACATTATTGAAGATGAAACTGACGGTCAGGTTCCGACCGGTGCATTTTACCCACCATCTTTTGTTGAACCTATTGCAGAGTTTATCTCCCTTTTGGATGGTGAAGACTCCGCCAAAGTTACCTTAAACTGTCATGAACATTGTGGAATTGCTACTTATGTATTCAGGGAAAAGACTGAAGGTGACGGTAAGGATAAACTGATTCCAATCACTGATTTCATTGACGTTGAAGATTTATGTGATAAATTAAAAGAATATAATGAAAAACTCAAAAGCGGTAAATTTGGTTCCCGTAAAAGGGTTTTAGCAGGATTGACTGGTAATCTCACCAAAATGATTCATACAAGCAAAACTCCAAAAGATTTGGATATTGTTAAAATTTTGTACAATGTATTTGCTAAGGGTGACTATGATGCATTGGGAGATTTCTCCAAAGATGCAATGCTTATTTCATGCATGCACGTCATGGATCCATTTAACTTTGATGAAGACAGAGTTAAAAAATGTGTAATTCATTATGCAACTCCTGATGGCAGAATCATACCTTTCTGTACTATGAATTCAATGTATCGTGAAGGTGTTGAACAGGAATTTTCACAACCGTTAAAATAAAAAAATAATTAATTTTTAAATCACCTTAACTTATTTTGTATTTGGGCAAGTCCCAAATACTCGTTTTTTATTTAATTTTATTTCGTGATAAGAATGGATATTATTAAAGGTAAAACATGGACTTTTGGCGAAAATATCGACACAGATGTCATTATTCCTGGAAGATATTTAAGAACATTCAATCCCCAAGATCTGGCAGACCATGTGTTGGAAGGGGAACGACCGGACTTTACAAAAAATGTTCAAAAAGGAGATATAATTGTAGCCGATGAGAACTTCGGATGTGGCTCATCAAGAGAACAGGCTCCTGTTGCAATTAAAACTGCAGGTGTGGATGCCATCGTTGCCAAATCATTTGCAAGGATTTTTTACAGAAATGCAATAAATATTGGTCTTCCGGTCATAGTATCAGATATAGAGGCTAAAGACGGTGACATTATCAGCATAGATTTGACTGAAGGTTCTCTAGTTAATGAAACAACAGGTGAAGTAAAGACTTTTGAACCATTTAAGGAGTTCATGTTGAATATTTTGGAAGACGGTGGTTTGGTTAACCATTATTTAAATGATGATGATTAAGGAGGCATAAAAATGGATTGTCCAATTTGTGGTTCTGATGAAATTGAAATTTTAAATTCAAAACAGAAATCCTCTAAAAAGAAATTAACAGAAGAGTATTTATTGAAATGTGAAGATTGCGGTCATGTATTTAAGGATATTGTTTCTTTAAAAAAGCCTAGACCTTACAGATTAATTATTTCAGAACAAGACAAATCCCACAAGACTACTATTGATTTATCTCCAAGTGATGAACTTAAAAGTGGAGATGTTTTGCTTTCTGATTTGGGGCAAGTCGAAGTAACCAGTATTGAAGTTAATGATAAAAGAGTAAATAAAGCTAAAATTGAAGATATTGATACTATTTGGGCAAATTCTGTTGAAATTCCGGCACGTATTGGTTTTTCAGTCGATTTGCATGGTGAAGTTGATTCATATAAATTGGATTTGGATAGAGATTTTGAAATTGCTCCTGGTGATGTTGTCAAAATCGACAAACATGTTGTTAAAGTGCATGTCATCAAAACCCAGGACAGAAAATTGACTTCAGGATTTGCAAAAGCAAATGTAATCAAAAGGGTTTATGCAAAGCCTGTCAAATTCAACAATTATGATTATGATTTAACTAAAGATATTTTCAAAAAGCATCACAGGAAAGAATTATGAAAGTATATATAGAATCTTACGGCTGTACATTCAATAAGGCGGATGGCCAGATTATTGCAGGAAACCTAAATGAAAATAACATCGACATCGTCGATTCCATTGATGAAGCTGATGTAGTTATTGTAAATACATGTTATGTCAAGCTGCCCACTGAAAATAAAGTAGTTTATAGAATTCAGAAGCTTCAGGAAGAATATCCTGACAAAAAGATAATCATCGGTGGATGTATGGTTGAAATTGATCCTGAAAAGTTGGATAAAGTAGGACCTGACTGTTCATGGATTGGTCCTCATCAGTTAAATAAGGCTGCAGAGGTGGTAACTGGAACCTACTGTGGTGAGGTAATAAGGGAGTGCGGATTTTCCAAAGAGTCCAAAGTGGGGGTACCGAAACTTGTTGACGATGGTCTTGTTCACATTATCCAAATCTGTGAAGGCTGTTTGGGAGCATGTACATTTTGCTGTACTCGTTTTGCTCGAGGGCCTTTAAACAGTTATCCGATTGCTGATATCAAAGCTGAAGCAAAAAAAGCTATTGAAAATGGTGCTTGTGAAATTCAACTCACTGCTCAGGATACTGCAGCTTTTGGTCGTGATAGTGGTGAGAAACTATCTGATTTAATCAAAGAAGTGGCCAATCTGGAGGGAGATTTCAAAGTTCGTGTTGGAATGATGCATCCTAAAAACATTTTAAATGATGTTGATGAAATAATCGATGCGATGAAACATCCGAAGGTATATAATTTCATTCATTTACCTGTTCAATCAGGAAGTGATAAGGTTTTATCTGAAATGAACAGGGGTCATACAATTGACCAATACTTGGATGTTGTATCAAAATTCAAAAATGAAATTCCGGACTTGACATTGGCAGTTGATATTATTGTAGGATATCCTACAGAAACCGATGACGATTTTGATTTGACTGTTAAATTGCTTGAAAATATTAAGCCAAGTTTAATTCATTTGTCAAAATATCAGCACAGGCGTGGTGCAATATCATCTTCACTTCGTGAAGTACCGCCAGAAACAATGAAGAAAAGATCAAAATTTTTATCTGAAATTAAATCAAAAATAACTGAAGAAGAAAACAAGGAATTGGTTGGAACTCATCAAAAAGTATTGGTTGTTGAGAAGGGTTCTAAAGGTGGATTTATTGCAAAAACGGATTCATATATTCCAGTTATTGTTGACGATGTTAAGTTAGGTACTTTTGTTGATGTAATAATCACTGATGCAACTGCCACATACCTTAAAAGCGAATTATTGAAAGAATAATTTTTTAATTTTACTATTATTCTTATTTTCATTTTATTATTAATTTTTATCCTTTAATTTTTTATCTTATGATTATAATTTTCTAGATTACCAAAGCATATAGTAACAGTTGATAAGTTATAATATAAGGGAATAATAAGCATTTTTACCGATACCTTTATATACTATTGTGTACTATCTTTTAATTGGAGGTGTAATTATGAGTGAATTACCAATCGCACCAGTCGGTCGTATCTTAAAAAATGCTGGCGCACAAAGAATTAGTGATGATGCAAAAATTGCATTAGCTGAAGCATTAGAAGAAAAAGGTGA
>JAFUCN010000024.1 GCA_017459665.1 Methanobrevibacter sp.
GAAGAACCACAGGTTTCTCAGGAAACTGAAATAGTTAAAGTTGATAATGTCCCAGATGTTGACGTTGCAATTGAACAGTGGGACGCATATCAGAAACTATGTAAAGGACTGTTGAATGACACAGACTATCAGGAAAGAGTCGTTACAGAAAAAGATGAAGATGGAAAGTACGTTAAAGTGAAAAGACACTTCAAGAAAAAATCAGCATGGCAGAAGCTCTCAAGAGCATTCAATGTCGATACTGAAATAGTTGACCGTGACCTTGAAAGGACAAAAACCGGAAGGATAAAAGAGGCATACTACTGTGTACGTGCAACTTTACCTAATGGCCGCAGCGTAGAATCAGATGCATTATGCTCCAGGTCCGAAAAAGGCAAAGACAAAGTCTCAGACCACACTATCATGTCAACTGCAAAAACACGTGCAACCAACCGTGCAATAGCTGAACTGATTGGAGCCGGAGAAGTATCAGCAGAGGAAATGTCAGCTGAAAGAATAGTTAACCAGTCAAAATTTCTAAAAGAGGATGTTAATTAATCCTCTTTAATATTTTTTAGGAGAGAATCAAAAATGAGTTTTGAAAATACTAAACAAACCATATTTACAGGTACAGAATTAGATTACGAAGAGATTGTAGAAATCCCAGAAGGATATGAAAAAGCAGAACTTAAAGACTTTGAAGATGGAACCCTATTAAGAGGCAGACCACAAATGTCTTCAGTTACATCATACACCTTTGACTACGACGGTGAAGAAAAAACCGTAAACAGATTCAAGCTATTCATCTTCCAGGATGAAGACCAGCTATACATTGAAATCAATGTAAACCTCAAAAACGACGGCGATAATCACAAAGACATCAGAAAAGGAAGCGTACTCTTTGACTTCATCACTTCCATTTTAGAATTGGAAAATGCAGGTTCAGTCGGAAAATCCAACATTGTCAGAAACGTCAACCTTGCAGAATACAGGGAATTCGTTAACAGATTATCCGAAATGACAATACAAGTCAAAGAGAAATCAGGAACCTACGTCTACTACAGTTTCATTGTAAAAGATGTCCAAGTCTAGACGGAGTTAAGAAATGAGTAATGTAGCTGAATTACCAACAAAAGATACAATAACCCTCATTATCAACAGAAAGAATGTAGATAATGTTACATATGTATTTAAAAGCAAAACAGGTAATAAAATTGGAGAATACTTAAACAAATCTCCAGCTACATTATCTTCACAAAGTAATGTCGCAAAACAGTTCAAACAGATAATGGATCCCAAAGGCGAAATGAAACCCAAAAAAATCAACAGCCAATTTGCAGAACTAAAAGAGTTACTGCAGCTCAATTATGAAAATGAGCTTTCCGTAATCGAGCAGGAAATAGCTGACAAAAAGCAGGCCGAACAGGAAAAGGACACTGCAAAGTTAAGGCAAGCTATCTCCAAACTACAATCCTTAAGCTGCCCGTTGATTTATATCGGAAGCCTTGTTGAATGGTTTACGGCAGGCGAGAGAAACAACATAATGTATGCCTTTACAGTATTTGCCGGACAGGTCGTTTTGGGAAATCCAGTATCTGTGATATGTCTTGGCGAGGCAAGCAGCGGCAAATCCCACATCCAGGAAACCGCCTTGAGACTGATTCCTAAACGTTTTGTTGTCAATGAAAAGAAAATCACTGAAGCCGCTTTATTCAATCGTGCCAAAACTGACAAGTATTTCTATGACGGAAAGATTGTCAATTACGGTGATATGGGTGGAAGCAAGGACCATGAATTTATGGAAGAGTCCAAAAATCTCATGAAGGAACTGCAGTCCGACGGATTTCTAAACAAACCGTTAAGCATACCTGACGGTGAAGGAGGATGGGAAGTCAAGGATTTGAAACTTGAAGGAAGACCATGCTTGACTTATACCACAGTGCCCAATCATACATTTGATGAGCAGGAGATGAGCAGAAGCATTTTCATAACTCCAAGAATGGACAACAAGAAAATCTTCAACCGAAGAAACAGTGCACTGGAATTCAAGCACGGCAAAAGCTACAACACATTAAAGAAATATGAAAAGGAAGCAGAACTCATACCATACATGCTCCTTCATCTAAAAGAAGTCTTTAAAGAGATTGTAGTGATAAATCCCTATGTTCACTTTGTTATTAACTTCCTTAAAAACTCAGCTTTCTATAAAAGGGATTTTGACAAGTTCAACGGACTTCTAAAGACAGTGACTGCACTGAACTACTATAACCATGAAGTCTATGAAGTTGACGGCAAAAAGATAATCCTCACAAACATTGCAGATGTACAACTGTTTATGAGTCTCTTAAAACCCTATAAGGAAAGCATTTCAGCAAACCTCTCGCCAAAGGCTGTTGAGGTTTTAAATGACATCAGAAACAATATTGATGAGTGGAGGATGAGCAAGGACAGGGAAGTGCTGAACATGGGCATTACAACCAACGATTATTTTGCACTTCAAAATCTTGAGCTGAGCAAAGGGTCTGTCAAGAAATACATATATGAACTGGCAAACAACGGATTTCTCCAGGTGACTGCACAATCAGGACGATCGAATATATATGATCTCTCCAAAAGTGAGGTCATATCCATCAACTATGATTTAAAGCACATTGACGATTCGATATACGAGGATATCTGCTATGAGATTGGCGAATGGGTTGTAGACATTATGAAGGAAGATAAATTTGTTGAAGGGTTAAGTATAATGAACTTTGACAGCGAGGTAAAAAAACCGAAATGGATTGTTAAAAAACCATAAAAACCTGAAATACCATAAAAACCCAAAAAACCAAAATACTTAAAAAACCATGGAAACTTATAAAAACTTTTGTGAAAGTTTTTTTAAAAAATTGTTTACAATTGTTTTCAGGTTAATTAAAGGATTCTGCATTGGTTTTGGTAGTATGGTTTTTTCAAAAAAACTTAACTTTCAGGGATAAGCGTGAGGTAACTTTGAAAAGTCCTCCCGCATACCCTGGAAAAATTTGGTATTTTAAAAAATCATTTTCATGAAACTTTCTTAAAATTCTTATTTTTTGATTTAAAGGATTTTAAGAAGTATTTAAAAATACCATCGAAAAAGTATTCAATGGTATTCATAGTATTTATGGTATTTATAAAATTTTGATTTAAATGAAATCTATAAGAGAGCAGATAATTGAAGCTGAAGAGGAAAAGACACGAAGGGAGGAGGAATTGTGGTTTGTTGATTACTGCAACAACTGTAAAACTGGTTTGGCTTCGCAGTGTGATGTTTTCTGCCATCATCCATGGTACTGCTGGCATGAAGGCGAATCAGCTATTGTGCAGGCAGCCATTGTCAGAATAGATGAGTATCGAAGGCTGCATGGACATGTCACATCACAGATGTATTGGGAATATAAAGAACTGAGAAAAAGACAGCGCCAGTTAATATGGCAAGGCAGAAGAAAATTGTTAGGAGGTAAATGACATATAATATATCTTTTATAAAATTTTATCAACTAAAAATCTTTTATAAATGCGACCATTTTCTTTATATTGTTCCTCATCATAATCTATTACACGAATATGATTGACAAACTCATCATAATCCCAATTACGAATTGTAACAGATTGTGTATTGTTATAAGAAGAATCATCATTTAATATGTAATCAACCACATCAAATCTTTCACACAATCCTTCAATATCAGTGACAACATAAGTTTCACTTACTTCATCATTATAAATTGGGTGGATTGTAAGAAAATCAGGTAACTTCTTTACTTGATAACGAATATTTCCTTTTGTCACATATTCATATTCATAAGGAACAATTCTCATTTCTTCAGCGTAATAACTATTAAATGTTTTAACAAGAATATTTGATTTAAAATCTTCTAATGTTGTTAAAGGACTCCATTCCCAAACAATATCGCTAATTTCTTTACTTTTAAAATTACCATCTAAATACTCCCTATACAAATAATATGTGAGTTCAATATTTTCGAAATGTTCCTCTAACTTGGTTAAAACTCTTTCGTTCTGATACATTTTCCGAACTTCAGGTTGTGTTAAATTCCCCACCCTTAAATGATAACTTAATTCTTTTAGAAATTCAACATCATCCGAATAAAATAAAAAAGACTTGCCAGTTACTGTTTTGATTCCATATTGGTTTCCTGCTTTAACAACCCTATGTTTACCGGCACCTGCAAAACCTTCTCCTCCTTTGGTTTCGTTATAGCCTTTATAGTAACTTTTAAATTCTTCAATCAAAGCTATCTCTCTTTCGTTTAATTTATCATCAGGACATTCTTCACTAACTTCAAATTCAAAAACATCACCATGTTTGTCAAAACTATTTTGTAAGTGACTACTATGATGTATGCCCTTTTTAAGATTATTAAAATGCTCTTCTTTTCTAAGTAAAGGATTTCTAACAGTTTGACCAATGTAAACTTTATTGTTGATAGTGTTTGTTATTTTATAAATATATCCCATTTAACCACATCTTCATTAACCTTTTTTTATTTGTTGATTAATTAAGTTTAGTATTTTAATTATTTTTTCATCACCCCCCCCCAATTATTATGTGGAATACCACCTATCCACATCAACCCTTTGAGATTGCTTTTCTGCAACTATTTTTTCATAACCTCCAGTGAATGCCACTACACAATCGTCATGGATGGCTTCATTTGGATATGCAGTTATTTTTTCAAGAAATTCCATAGCCCATTTTTTTGTGAACCCTGTTCTATCCTTTCCAACCAGGAATATTCCGTTCTTTTGAATATCTGCTGAAACTCTTCTTGCACGGTCAACTTTATTTTCCCTTGAGTTACCCTTACCTGTAGTAAATCCTCTTCTGTTTAATTCATCAATGATGAGTAATCCAAAGTTTTTTCCAGTACTTCCGTCGAGTTCAATATACTGGACGTCTGACTTGTCACGTGCTGCGGTATTTAATATTTCATTGATCAGGTTTCTTGATTCCAACTGGAATTCATATGAATCGAGGATGTAGATATTATCGTTTAGATCTTTAGCTAATAGAACTCCTGCAGTATAATCAGGATCACTTCCTCTCAGTTTGTCATCGTTCAGTACTTCTGTAGCTGCAAGATCCCAATATCTGATAACTCTAACGATTGGTATTTTCATGTATTCGTCATGAGAGATTATATGGAAGTCTGATTCATCGAATAGCTGGCCTTTGACTGAAGCATACCAGTTACCGTTCATTAACTGTTCCCTTGTCACTCTGTCAAGACCCATAAGGTACTCCTCATAATCATTACGGTCCAGATAAATGTTGTCCAGATAGCTTGATGAAATAAATCTTATTTGTGATTTATCCTGAATATCCGTATCTATTTTTTCAATAAATCTTTCACGTACCCATTTGTTTCCACGCTTTCCCGGGTTTGATGATGCCATCAGCTGTGTCGGTAATTTATTGTCTTTGGTTTTTCTAACTCTTGAGCGCATGTAAATATATTTGAATCTCTCCAATTGGGTTAATTCATCAATGCCTATGAACTGGTATTCGGAACCCTGATAAGTATCGAGGTCATTGATGTTTCTCAAGTATCCAAAAGTCAGTGAATTTCCATTGGGAAATGTCCATGAATGTTCAGTTCCATCCCACTTTGGTTTGATGCTTTGATTATTTTGAACTTCCTTTCGATTTAACCACTGACTTGCCTTATGGATTAAAGCTCCTTTACGCTTCAAGTCAGATAAAGTACGTCTCAAGATTAGTGCATGATATTCATTGGCATCATCCTGAACATAAAAGAGTGCCCTCATCAAAAGACTTGTTGATTTGGAACCTCCTGCAGCACCTCCAATAAGGACTTCCTTTTCAGTTGCTAAAATCATTTCAGCCTGCTTTGGAAATGGATTGAATGGAATATATGGATTTTCATATACGCACTTCTGTAAAATGGCCTTATCTTTAGCGCTTAAATAGAATTCATTGTTTTCATCATACATTGTTATCGTCAATCTGTTTTGCAAGGATTTCTATTTCTTCCATAATGTCTTTTTGTGAAATTTCAATTTTCTTGTCTTCCAGCTCCAGCATACGGTTTTTGAATAATCTGTCCATTTCATCCTTGAATAATTTGTTTTTAGCTTCAAATGCTCTGACTGA
>JAFUCN010000025.1 GCA_017459665.1 Methanobrevibacter sp.
ATTCATGGAAATGAACTTCCTCCTCAAATTGCAAATGTTTATTTGCTAAATGAGTTTGCAAGCAAAGATTTAAACCATACTTTGTTTTTCATACCATTTGCCGCACCAAAATCAACAATGAATAATGAAAGGACATTCAACGCACGTGATTTAAATCGTTCTGCTCATATTAATGACTCTTTAAGCAATTTAATTATTAAATTAATTGATGAGATGAAAATAAATTTTGTAGGTGACTTTCACTCAACAGCATATAATTCAAATCCTGGCTTTGAAGCCATCTTTTCATCAAAATCCCCAAGCCCTGAAAGTTTTCTGATGGCAAATTATATCGCTAGGGATGTGGGGTGTGAAGTCATATCATTTGATTTTGCAGGTTCATCTTATAAAGGGGCTGTGGAGGATGTGTCTAATCTCAAAGGAACTCCTGCAATAACATGTGAAGTCGTATCTCCATTTGCAAATGTTGCTTCTGGAAGCGTTGAAAGGTCATATGCACAAATGAAAAGTTTTCTTTCATATTTTGGAATCGGCGATTAGATTTCAAATGCTCTCGGATTAACTACTTTTAATATTAATTTAAATATCACTATTAAAGGTGATTTACTTGTCTTCTTATAAGGGACATTCGATATTTGCATTAATTCTTTCATTGATGTTTTTTCATAGTCCTCTGTTAATTGCTCTTACCTTTATTGGTGCAAATATCCCAGATTTTGATCATAAATTCAAAAAGGAAAATGTCTATAAGTTGATTATTTTAGGATTAATAGTGTTCATTTCACTTTATATCCTTAAATTACCTTATTATATTGGTTTGATTATTGTCTTTTTAGGTGTAGTTTTCTATTTTTCAGAACATAGAAGTTTTACACATTCGATTTTTGGAATCGTAACATTAACTGCTTCAGTTGCGCTGATAATTATCTGGGGATATGAATTGGTAATTGGCTTTACAACCTTAAAAAACGCATATCTGATAATTGCAATAATCATTGCGCTTTTGAGCTTTTTGTTTTTAAACAAGAATCTCCTGATGATTTTTATTCCGTTATTTTTTGTAAGTTTGTTTATCATTCCAAATGGTGAGGTATCATATATTGAAATTGTTTTGGCATTGCTTTTGGGATTGTCTTCACACACTATTCTTGATTCATTTACTCCTGCAGGAATCAAGCTGTTTGCACCAATATCCTCTAAAAAGGTCTACAAAAGCTTTGGCTGGGCGATGATATTTGCTTTAATCATTCTTTCTATTATTGTTCACGCACCAGTTCTATTTAATCTCTTTGAACAGTATGTCTACCAGTTATAGCCACAGACAAAGAACAATCCTGAGTTTTTAATCCAAAGTGTGAATTTTGATACAACATAAAGCGCGGGAAGTTCTATCAAGGGTCCGATGACCAGTGCAATGGCTATTAGTTCATGACCCGGAAAAGAGTTTATTGCAATTGCCAGTGCCAATGGAGAGTTTCTAGCGAGGGTTGTCATTGTAAGGCTTGCATATTCCGGATATGTAAAGTTAATCTTTTCAGCCAAAAGCAAG
>JAFUCN010000026.1 GCA_017459665.1 Methanobrevibacter sp.
TACTCGTGGAAGTTTAACAACGAAGATTATAAAAGAGTTAGATATTAATTTACCTAATTTACAAACTCAAAATAAGATTGCGGAATTTATTAAAATGTTTGACCGTAAGATTGAATTATGTAAATTGCAAAATAAAAATTTCACAGAGATAAATTTGAGTTTAATATATGAATGTATTATTGGCATATTTTTATTCATAATTAAAAAATATTTTATTTTAACAGATTTTGAGGTTAGTTATATTAAATTAATTTGTATGAAAGATTTATCGTTTGATTTGACTAATTTAATAGGCCAAAGTTTACTTAAAAATTTTTACTTTCAAAGAGATTTGCTAGTAAAGTTGATTTTTAAAATTGTACTTATGTTGATTTAAATCATGATTATTTTCTACAAAATTCACTAATTTAAACCATCTAGTATATATACTAATGATAAACATAAATTAAATCATTAATAAAATTAATTTAATTAATCGTAGGTTTGATAATATGGTTAGATTTTCACAAACTCTGGAGGATAGGCAATCACAAAGTCGAGAAAAACCTTATGAACAAAGGGTGAACAATCCCTATGAAAGGCAGCCTCAACCAGTCAACATGTCTAGAGATGATAGAATGTACAGTCAACCTCCTAGACCAGCTTATCGTGAAGATAATTTCTACAGACAACCTCAAAGAGAAGAACCAACCGAGATTATCTATGAAAGACCGGTTATAGAGCGAGAATCTGTCCAACCGGACTATTCAAAACCTGAACTGGATTTTGATCCTGAAGACAATATCAAGTTTGGTGTCGAGTATTCTCCAAATTCCAAACCGCCGGTCATCGGAAAAAACCATACAATCAGATCAAACTCAATCATTTACAATGACGTGGTTATTGGAGACAATTTCAGAACAGGTCACAATGTTGTCATCCGTGAAAACACCAACATTGGGGATGATGTTCTAATAGGAACCAACACTGTAATTGAAGGTGATGTAATCATTGGAAACGATGTCAGCATTCAGTCCAATGTATATATTCCAACCAATTCTGTAATTGAGGACAATGTATTTATCGGACCTTGTGCCTGTTTTACCAATGACAAATATCCTGTAAGGATTAACTATGAACTTCAGGGACCTAAAGTAAGGCGTGGAGCTTCAATTGGTGGTAACACTACATTCCTATCCAATGTTGAAGTCGGTGAAGGTTCTATTGTTGCTGCTGGAGCTATTGTTATTCATTCTGTTCCGCCGTTCTACTTGGCTATCGGAACACCTGCACGTATCAAACCGCTTCCAGACCACTTGAAAGTTCCTAACAGATTTTAAATTAGTACTTTTTTTTTAATTTATTCGTATTTAGTAAAACATTTATACTTTATA
Organism: Methanobrevibacter sp.; assembly: GCA_017459665.1. Taxonomy (GTDB): domain Archaea; phylum Methanobacteriota; class Methanobacteria; order Methanobacteriales; family Methanobacteriaceae; genus Methanocatella. Next base: position 1,374 of record JAFUCN010000026.1, read on the forward strand.
GTTTAAAATATTACCAAAGGAGATTATTTTATGGCAGTTTATAAATGTAAAATATGTGGATACACTTTTGATGAAGATAACATTGAAGAAGGCTTAAACATTCCTGCTGGAACTAAATTTGAAGACTTACCATCTTCTTTTAAATGTCCAAAATGCAGAATGCCTAAAGCAATGTTTGAAAAAATTTAAATATTCATTAAAATAAACTACTATTAAATATACAATTTTAAGGAGATTGTTAAAAATGGCAAAATTTAAATGTAAACTTTGCGGATATGTAACTGACGAATTTGAAGAACTCCCAGAAGACTACAAATGTCCAATGTGCGGCGCAACCGCTGACATGTTTGAAAAAGTAGAATAGAGGTGTTAGAATGGCATATGTTTGCAAAGTATGCGGATTTGTTCTTGAAGAAGACGAATTACCTGAAGACTACACCTGCCCTGTATGCGGTGTACCTGCAGAACAATTTGAAGAACAATAAGTTCTTCTTTTTTTAAATTTTTTCTAAAAATTGCTTGTTTTTATAATTGACTTTTATTTTTCCAGAGTATTTTTCAAATATCTTTACAATATCTCTGTTGTCTTTTGAAACAATATTATAGATTACTTTATCAGTGTAGGATTTATCAATTACTTCTAAATTATTATTTCTGACTTCACTGTCAGCTATTTTGATATCAGAGTACTCAAAAATAATCTCAAAAACATCATACTCTTCTATTTCAAGGATTTCCACCTGGCCGATGGCATCCATAACTGATTTTGAATATGCCCTAACAAGCCCTCCGGCTCCAAGCTTTATTCCACCAAAATATCTTGTAACGACTGCAGTGACATTGTGAAGTTCGTTTTTTCTCAAAACGTTAATCATAGGTTTTCCTGCAGTTCCGCCAGGCTCGCCGTCATCGTCAAAGCCTTCACCGTCATTTACAATATAAGCAGTACAGTTGTGAGTGGCATCGGAGTACTGTTTATTCAATTTCTGGATTATCTCTTTTGATTCGGCTTTTGTATTGGTTGGAAATAGTGAACAAATGAATTGGGACTTTTTAATAACAATTTCACTTTGAACCGGATTTTTAATAGTTTTCATTGTATCAACAAATATATTTATATAACTTATCTTACATATTATTGTTAGTTAATTTTAATCAGGTGTTAATATGTCAAGTAAATCTGCTACTGTTTTGGTAATTTTTATAATAGCTATTATAGCTTTCTGTCTAGCATGTGTTTGTGCATCTATGACTGGACCAATATCCATTTTACCAAATGAAGAGGATAGTGGTGGTGTATTGGATAATCTTTCAGCTATTACTGAGGATACTGGAGATACAGGTAACAGTTATGGAAATCCTGATTATACTGATTATTCAACAAGTTTATCATCATCAGATGATGCTCAAGTAGAGACCACAACTGATGATTCTGGAAGCAGTGATACTAGTAGTTCTAGTTCATCTAGTTCTAGTGGCAGCAGTAGTAATTCTGGAAGTTCAAGTTCTACTGAAGGGTCTGTTGAGACTACAACCGATGACAGCACATATTAGAAATCCAATAACTTTTCTACATCAAATATTACGGAGTTAATAGCTAAATTAAACAGTCTGTTTCCGTAATCTTCATCTACATAAACACCGTTTTCTTCAACGTCTTTTGCTCCTTCTTCAATGTTTGGATCATCACGGCGTGCCTGTTTAAACCCATGCAGGCCAACTTCTTCATATTCATCAACGTTTGCTTGGTTTTCTATTTCACTTTCATCTAAAATGCCTAAAACCTTTGCCATTGAAAGCTCTCCGCTTCCACCATGAGGGCCTTCTGAGGAGATTACCTTATTGTTGAATGTAATTGCCAAATCAGTTTTATCTTCAATATCCCATAATTCTGCCATAAGGGGAATGTTTCCTCCATGGGAATTAACAATGACAACTTTTTCTATATCCAGGAATTTTTTAGCGGAATTTAGGGTATTGATGACATTTTCTTTCAATACATCAAGGGAAACATGGACTCCATGGTCAATTGTATCCAGTTCGTAAGCTGGAAAGATTATTCCTAAGAATTTGGCTCCTGTTTCAAGTGATGCCTTAAATGCAATGTTTGCTCCGATTTTAGCGTCAGTATCAATTGGAAGTGCAGGCCCATGGTTTTCAAGGTGGGATCCTAAAGCGATTATTCCTACCTTGTGAACTCCGGGGTCTCTGATTTTACCTGCTCTGTATCTCAATTCGGCCATTCAATCACCTTATATTTCAAAGTTCCAGATGTCGTCACCGACATAATGTTTGGTTTCAACAGCTTTTCCGGAGTCGTTTTCAACCATTTCTTCACCGCTGATTAAACTTACTCCGATAGCCAGCGGTTTTCCATGTGTTTCATCAATGATTAGTACGATGTCTCCAGGATTTACTCCTTCAGAAGCATCTACAATCCCAGGACTCATAATGTCTGCACCGTTGCTTACGAATCTGATTGCACCCATGTCCACAGTAACGGTTTTTGCATCAATCTGGTTTGCAAGCGCTGCTTTGAGTGTTGGGAAAGGTTTGTCATCGATAATGATGATGTAAGGTTCACCGTCAACTAAAATAAATGAATTAGGTTCCGCTTCAAGTATTTCAACATTCTTTTTTCCTTGAAGCAAATCCCCGTATTCTCCTAATTCAGCTTTAATTTCTTTTATTTTCTTTTTTTTCAGGAAATTTCTTTTTTTAACTTTTATTGCCATGTTAACCCCATGATTTTTTATTAAATAATATTTTTGTATTTAAAATAAATAAAACTATTTGTTGATGATTTCGCCAAATTCCGTTTCAGTTATTAATGGATTGTTCTTCACATATTTTGTTATGCTATGTGCATTATTGTCAACCAGTTTGCTGATTGTCAGATCAATTATTTCATGCTCTTTTTTGTTGAATTTGACTGTGGGAATTATTATCAGGTAATATCTGTGTATTGTTCTGTGATAGTAGGCTTCCTTTCGCAAAAACAGCTGTTTTTTAGAGATTAGTTCATCACTAATTTCTTTGAAATGTTTTGGTTTTATGCCTTTTTTGGATTTGATGTAGCTTTCACGGGTGAGAGATTCTCCATATCTTTTGTAATAATTGAAATCAATGAAGTATAGGATTGTACATAAGACAGTTTTCCCGAAATGGGGCTTGTTGTAGGATTTTACTAAAATGTACATTATTATATCAATATATTTCTCTCGGTTGAACTGCATTCTATCACGGTGATGGTTGGTGGAAATATATTTATGAAAGTTTTAATTTAAAGAATGTGTGAGAGAGCATTTGATATCAAATAATGAGTTAATATCAATTTTGATATTAATTTTTTCCCTATTTTTGGCTAAAATAAGGTAACCTTTATATAGTAGGTTAGTTATATTTAATAGTATTAGTTTTAATTAGGTTTTGTCTTATCTTAACTTGATTATATTATGTAGATGAGTAGATTTTTACTCAGTTAATAATTTAAAAAACTAAAATTTTGATAATATAAGGTGATA